>JBEGJS010000045.1:0-13776 GCA_041184485.1 Actinomycetota bacterium
GTTCCGTTCGTGACCGGCCTCGACGAGTTCGACGCCCTGCTGGCCGCCTGCTCGGGTTCTGCGTGCAGCGCAGCCAGCAGGTGCTCGCGAAACTCTTCGGCGCTCTGAAACCGTTCATCCCTGTTTTTCGCCAATGCGCGAATGACTACCTCGTCAAGCGCCGCGCTGATTTCGGGATTGTGCGCCGAGGGAGGAGTGACGGCCTCGCTAACGTGCTGGTAGGCAACCGACACAGCGGTTTCGCCCTGAAACGGCGGCCTGCCGGCGAGCATTTCATAGAGCAGAACGCCGGTCGAGTAGAGGTCGGTGCGTGCGTCCACGGCCTCGCCGCGAGCCTGCTCTGGTGAGAAATACTGGGCTGTGCCGACGATTCCCGAGGTGTGCGCCTGGGTGACCGTCGACTCTGAGATGGCTCGGGCGATGCCGAAGTCCATGACCTTTACGGCCCCGGTCTCGGTGATCATGATGTTTGCGGCCTTGATGTCGCGGTGCACGACCCCCGCGTGGTGCGAGAACTCGAGTGCGGTCAGCACGCCCTCGGCGTATGCCACAGACTCCTCGATGCCGAGGCGGCGCTGGTGCAAGAGATCGCGAAGCAAAGTGCCGCGAACGTATTCCATGATGATGAACGGGGTCTTGGTCTCGTTGCCGTTCGAGTCGGTGCCGGCTTCTTCTCCGGCGTCATAAACGCGAACGATGGTCGGGTGCGCCATGCGGGCGCTGGCCTGTGCCTCCTGGCGAAACCGAGCCTCAAAAGATGGGTCGTTGGCCAGGTCAGACTTGAGCAACTTGATTGCTACGGTGCGGCCAAGGCGGGTGTCGAGGCCCTCGTAAACATCGGCCATTCCCCCGCGGCCAATCAGCACACCGACCTGGTAGCGGCCGGCAATCATGCGCTGTGTTTCACTCAAGATTCGTGCTCCAAATTCTGCTCGAGGCGCTCTAAGTTTAGCGATGGCACCTGCTACTGCCCCGTCGTGGTGTCGGGGTTCTGCAGCGTGCCGCTCGTGTCTTCGACGTAGTAATAAATGTCAATCGTTGAACCCACCTCGACCTGACCGGCCGGGGTTGCCATGTAGACGGTGTTGATGCGCACGTCTCCGGTTGGCACCTTTACGCCGGCGATCAGATTCACCTGCAGGTTTTGGCTTTCGAGCGCGCTCTGCACGTTGGCGATGTCCTGCCCGAGAATGCTGGCGACATCAACGTTGGTGGTTGTCGACTCGGTTGGCTCTGGCGACGCACTCTCGGTTGGGGTCGAGCTAACGCTTGGGCTGGCGCTCGGTGTCGCGCTCTTGGTCACGGTGACGGTGGGCTGCGGCGTCGGCGAAGGGCCGGCCTTAGGCGTAAAGATCATCGCGAGAATCACGGTAATTCCGGTGACGACCAGCAGCGCGATGGTCGCGATCCATGGCCAGACGATGGGCGGCTTAGGTGACTCAGCGGTGTCGGTCTTGATGACCGTCGTGGCCTCGGTCACGGCAGGCGTGGCCACCGTCAGCAGTTGGGTGGCAGCGGTTCGGCGAGGGGCATTAGCCATTAGCCCCTCGGCGCGAATGGCTAGTTCGAGCGCCGAGGTCGGCCGCTGGGCAGGCTTCTTTGCGATGCACGCCATGACCAAAGCCTGGATGCGTGGATCGATAGTGTCGGGCAGCGGCGCCGGCGCATCGTTGATCTGGGCAAGCGCGATAGCCATCTGGGTCTCGCCGGTGAACGGGCGCTTGCCGGCCAGGCTCTCGTAGGCAACGATGCCCAGCGAATAGACGTCGGTTAGCGGGGTCGCCGGCTTGCCAGTGGCCTGCTCTGGTGCGAGGTACTGCACCGTGCCCATGACCTGGCCGGTGGCAGTCAGCGAAACCTGGTCGGCGACCCTCGCAATGCCAAAGTCGGTGATCTTGACTACGCCAGTTGGCGTGATCAGGAGGTTGCCCGGCTTGACGTCGCGGTGCACGAGCCCGGCGAGGTGCGCTGCGTGCAGGGCGCGAGCGGTCTGCGCCACGATGTCGAGCACGCGCTCTGGGTCTAGCTGCTTCTCGCGTTCGATGATCTTGGCGAGCGATTCGCCCGGCACCAGCTCCATGACGAGCCACGCGCTGCCGTCATCCTCGCCGTAGTCGAAGACGTTGGCGATGCCCTCGTGGTTGACCATCGCCGCGTGCTTGGCCTCTGTTCTAAACCGCTCCAAGAAGCCGGGGTCGCCCATGTATTCGGGCTTCAAGATTTTGATGGCTACATCACGCAGGATGATTTCATCCTTCGCCGCCCAAACCTCGCCCATGCCACCGATCGCGATGCGGCTCAGCAGGCGATAGCGGTCGCCATAGAGCTGATTCTCTTCTGGTCTCATCGGTTCAACACCGCCTGCATGACGGCTCGGGCGATTGGCGCGGCTAGGGTGTTGCCACGACCCGATTGGCCCTGGCCGCCGCCATTGGCAACGACGACCGCAACCGCGACCTTCGGATTCTTGGTGGGCGCAAAGCCCGTGAACCAAAGCGTGTATGGCTGCCCGGTGCCGTTCTGCGCGGTTCCGGTCTTGCCTGCCGTCGAAACTCCAGGCACCTTGCCGTTGTATGACACACCGCTCTCGACCGCGGCAATCATCATCTTGGTTAGTCGGCTCGCGGTCTTGCTCGAGATCGGTGTTCCAAGTTGGCTCGGGGTGGTGGTGCTGAGGGTCGCGAAGTTCGATGACTGCACGCTCTGAATCAGGTTTGGCTGCATTGCGACTCCGCCGTTGGCGATGGTCGCGCTGATCAGCGCCATCTGCAACGGGCTAACCCGGTCATCGAACTGGCCGAACGCGCTCAGGCCGGTCTGCGCGTCATCCATGCCGCTCGGATACGTGCTCGGCGTTACCGTCAGCGGCACGTGCAGGGTCTGGCCGAAGCCAAACTTTTCGGCCTGCGAGCGAATCGCATCTTGGCCGAGGGCGATGCCCAGCTGGGCAAACGGCACGTTGCACGAGAGGCGCAGGGCATCGGCGATGGTCACCGTCGAGCCAACTCCGCAGCGGCCCTCGGTCGAGTTCATCACGTAGGTTTTGGTTCCTGGCAGCTGGTAGCGCACGGGGTTTGGAATCCGACTGAGCGGCGTGTATTTGCCCGACTCGAAGGCGGCGGCCGCGACCACGATCTTGAAAACCGAGCCAGGCGCATAGAGGTCGCCGCCGATGGCTCGGTTGATTAGTGGCTCAGACTTGGCGTTCAGCAGGTGCTTGTAATGTTCGGCCGAGATGGTGCCGTTGTGG
This sequence comes from Actinomycetota bacterium, assembly GCA_041184485.1. GTDB lineage: Bacteria > Actinomycetota > Actinomycetes > Actinomycetales > Microbacteriaceae > Rhodoluna. The sequence goes on from JBEGJS010000045.1 coordinate 3,251, forward strand.
CCGGCGAGCCAATTGGCATCGAAGGATGGCTTCGAAACCAGCGCAAGAATCCGACCGGTCTTCGGTTCGATTGCCACCACGGCGCCTGTCTTGTTGCCGAGGGCGTTCCAGGCCGCAGCCTGGGCCTTGGGGTCAATCGTCAGCCGCAGATTGGCGCCGCTCACCGAGTTGCCCGAGAACAGCGCGTTGATTTGCTCAAAGAACTGGGCCGAGTTTTTGCCGGTCAAATAGTCGTTGCCGGTTGCCTCGAGCCCGGTCGCCCCCTGAAAGAACGAGAAGAAACCGGTGACGCTCGAATACATCGGCGAAGAGTACTTGCGCAGATAGTGATAGACGTCGTCGCTCTTGGCCGAGTATGCCACCGCCTGGTTGCCAACAAAGATCGCCCCGCGCTGAGTCTTATAAGAGTCATAGACGCTGCGAACGTTGCGCGGGTCGTTGGTGAGCGAGTCTGCACTAAAGAACTGCACGGTGGTCACGGCGACGAACAGCGCAAAGAACATTGCGCCGATGGTCGCGCTGACACGGTTCAGCTGGCGGTTCATTCGGCCACCTTGGCCTTCGTGCGCATCGAGTCTGAGATGCGCAGCAGCAGCGCGATGATGATCCAGTTCGAAACCAAGGATGAACCGCCAGCGGCGAGCAGCGGTGTCGTCAGGCCGGTGAGTGGCACCACTCGAGTCACGCCGCCGATCACGATAAACACCTGCAGCGCAATCACAAACGAGAGCCCCGTGGCTAGCAGTCGCGAGAAGTCATCCGAGTGTTTGTAGCCGATGCGCAGACCCCGGCTCACCCAGAGCAAATAAAGCGCGAGCACGGCGAACAGGCCGATCATGCCGATCTCTTCGCCAAGCGAGGCAAAGATGAAGTCGCTCTCGGCCAGTGGCACGAGGTTTGGCACGCCACCGCCGAGGCCAGAGCCGAGCACGCCGCCGTGGGCCATGCCAAAGATGCCCTGCACGAGCTGGTACGACCCGCCGACGGCGTCGTAGTTTGCCTGATCGAACGGGTTTAGCCAGGCGTCGACGCGGCCGGAGACATAGCTCATGATCTTGGCGGCGATCAGGGCGCCCGTGACGAACATGCCTAGGCCGACGCCCACATAGATTGCCCGCCCGGTTGCCACATAGATCATCACCAAGAAGAGCCCAAAGTAGAGCAGCGAGGTGCCGAGGTCGTGCTGAAAGACGAGCACGGCGAGGCTGGCCACCCAGATGGTGAGAATCGGGCCGAGCTCGCGCGCGCGGGGCAACTGCACGCCAAGCACCTTGCGGCCAACCGCGGCTAGCGACTCGCGGCGGTTAACGAGGTAGCCAGCAAAGAATATGGTCAGCGCGATCTTGGCGAGTTCGCCGGGCTGAAAGGTGAATGCGCCGATGCCGATCCACAGCTGAGCACCGTTGATGTTTCGACCGATGAACGGCAACATCGGCGTGAGCAGCAGGCCGATGCCAACGAACATGGCGATGAAGACATAGCGGCGCAAGAACAGGTGGTTGGGCACATAGACCAGCACGGCGCCCGCAATGATCATGGCGAGCAGAGTCCAGATAACCTGCTTGCCCGCAAAGAGTTGCGCGCCGTGATTTGCCACGGTGGCTAAGTCGAGTCGATAGATCATCGAGATGCCCAGCCCGTTGAGAAGCATGGCAATCGGCAAAATCAGCGGGTCGGCGTTGCTGGCCCGGCGGCGCATGGTGAGGTGCAGTACGAGCGCCGCAAAAGACACCGGCGCCCAATAAATCATGAACTCGGATGTCAGCTGCTGCAACGCCGCCAACTGAATCTGCGCGATTTCGAAGGCGTTGATGCCAACGGCAAAGATGAGTAGCAGCGCTTCGATGTTGCGGTTACGTGGCACCACGCGAACGATGCGAGGTTTCAGCCCGGCGACCGAGGCGGTGGGTGGGTTAGCCATGGTTGGCCACCTCGAAAACCTGGTTGACGATGCGGTTGGCATCCGCGACGTCAGTTGCATAGACCGAGTGCTCTAGCAGTTGCTGCTGAAAATCCGAAAGGTCGGTGACCGAAATGCCGGTCTCGCGGTAGAGGCTCGAGAACTTGAACGGGCCGAACGATTCGCGAATGCCCTTGAAGATTGCGACGTGACCCTGGTATTCGGCCACGTAGTAGCGCGCCTGCGAATACTGATAGACACCGGCGACCAAACCTGCGGCTACCGCAACCAGAAACAGCATCGTGGCCGCCTGGCGCAGCCAGCGCCCACGCTTCATTTTTTGGCTGAGGCGGTTGAACGTCTCCCAGCCTTCGTCGGTGTCTGACATGTATTCGCTCGGATCGACTTCGCGGCCGAGCCCAAGGATCATGTCGGCATAGGTCTTGGGGTTCACCAGCCGCAGCATTCGGCGACCCTTCGAGTTCTCGATCACGACCTCGTTTTCGGCCGAACCAACGAACACCGGCTTTGCCAACTCGGTGAGTGCATCCATGGATGCGACCACGTCGACAACCACCGCGGTCACGTTGTCTGGTGCACCCTGCTCGCGGGCCTCAAAGACGAGGTCTTCGAGAATCTTTGAACCCTCGACCTTGGCTAGCATCGACTCGCCGATCAGCTTGTCGCTCACGTAGCCGCAGAGGCCGTCGCTGCAGGCCAGCCAGCGGTCGCCCGGCTTTACGTCGAGCACCATGGTGTCGATCTCAGGATTCTCGATGCCGTCGCCGAGCACGCGCATCAGCACGTTTCGTCTCGGGTGCACGAGCGCCTCTTCGGGCGTGATCTTGCCGGTTTCGACCAGACGCTGAACGAAGGTGTGGTCAACCGTGATCTGGCGAACCTTGCCGTCACGCGCAAGATAGATTCGCGAGTCGCCGATGTGGCCGATGACGACCTTGTCTCCCACAAAGAGAGCTGAAGATAGCGTGGTGCCCATGCCGGCGAGAATCGGATGGCTCTCGACAGTCTTCACGAGCATCGCGTTGGCCTCGCGCACGCCGGCCACCAACATCGATTCGGCTTCATCGGTGCCAGCGTAGGTTGCGTCGATCTGGGCGAGACGCTGGGTCACGAGCGCGGATGCGAAGTCACCGCCCGCGTGGCCACCCATTCCGTCGGCCACCAAGAAGAGGGAGTAACCCGAGTAGCCCGAATCCTGGTTGCTCGAACGGACCTCGCCGATGTGCGAGATTGCGTTGCCAACCAGCTTGAGCGTCAACTTAGGCTCGCAGTTCGAATACGGTCTTGCCCACTCGAACCGGGGTGTTCAACTTGACGACGGCGGGGGTGCCAACTCGATTGCCGGCCAAGAAGGTGCCGTTGGTCGAGTTGAGGTCTTGAATCAGCCAGTCGTTGTTCATCTGAATTAGCTTGGCGTGCTGGCTCGACGCATATTCGTCGTCCACAAGCAGGTCGCAGCTGGCCGCTCGACCAATCAGAATCTCTTTGCCGGTGAGCGCCAGCTCGATGCCAGCGCGGTCGCCCTGCGTGATGACAAGGCGGCTAGGTATTGCTCCGACCGGCTCGGTCTGCTGAACCCTGGCCGATGGCGGGGCCGGCACGACCGGAGCCGAAACCACGGTCGGCGCTGCCGCCTTGGCGGCCCGGCCAACGACCTTTTGGCCAAATAGGTCGGCGCGAATCACCGAGATGATGCTGAAGACGAAGATCCAGAGCACCGCAACAAATCCGATGCGGACTATCAGCAGTGCGAGTTCACTCATGAGGTTGCCAGCACCTTGAAAGTGAAGTCGAGGCGCCCCGCCAGAATCTCGGTGTCTGCCGCGATTGCCACCTCGGTGACCGCTCGGCCGTTCACCACGGTTCCGTTTGTCGAACCGAGGTCTTTGACCGCCGCGTTCTGGCCATCCCAGAGAATCTCAAAGTGCTTGCGACTCAGGCTCGTGTCGTTGATGGCGATGTCCGCGGTGGTGTCGCGGCCAACCGTGGTGCGCGCCTGGGTCAAGATGTAGCGCTGGCCGTTGACCTCGAGTGCCGGCACCCAGGCAACCTTGACCTCTTGGCTCTGCGACTTGACCTTTAGCTCGCCGAGGTCGAGGCCCCCGTCTTCGACCAGGTTGATCGCCAGTTCGCCCGCGAACTGAAAGTTCTGCAGGTTGGCGTGGCGCCTAGCCTGGTCTGTCAGTTCGGTGAGCAGGGCATCGCCGAGGCTCTTCTTCAGTCGGCCAAAATCCACGGATGAAAGTCTCACGGTGAATGCGTTTGGCGCGAGGATCCGGTCACGGCTCACGATCGATGCCTTGGCATCCATCTCGGCCTTGATTGCGGCCGCGATTTCAACGGGCTGCAGCTCAGACTTAAAGGTCTTCGTGAAAGCGCCGGTGACGAGTCGTTCGAGACGCTTTTCGAAACGGTCAATGAAACCCAAGTTGTTCCTTACCTTTAGTGCTTCAAGTTTAAGTGCCACCGGGTTTGGTGAGGCTTTAGCAACTCTGCTAACCTCGAGAGGTTGCTGTTTATGCGCGAGTGGCGAAATGGCAGACGCGCTGGCTTCAGGTGCCAGTGCCCGCAAGGGCGTGCGGGTTCAAGTCCCGCCTCGCGCACCAACAAACCCCCGGAAATCGGGGGTTTTGCCTTTAATTGGGCTTTTTGCGAGCCTTTTGACGGCCAACCTGTGAGAGTTCTGTGAGCATCCTTGGATGCTTCTGTTACTAGACCCCTAGCCATCTGAGTTTGGTCAAGATTGACACAGAACTTCAATAACTTCGAAGAGTCAGCAAGACACCAACCAGATAGAACAGGACACAACATGAACAAGCAGCTTCTAAAGCGTGGCTCGATCGTTGTTGCAAGCGCCCTCACGATTTTCGGCCTGAGCGTTGCATCACCTTCGATGGCTGCCACCGTCAAGCACGGACACGTTGCCGCAGCCTCGAAGAAGGCAGCAGTAACCGCAACCCCGGCCCCAACCTCAACCGCAGCCCCAACCACTGGTGGCAACCTCGACTGGGGCACTGGCGCAGGCGCTGGTTCGACCGGCGACGACGCTAACGAGGGCCCAGAGAAGCACGGCGAGGGCCACGACGGCAAGCACGGCAAGGGCCATGACGGCAAGCACGGCAAGGGCCACGACGGCAAGCGCGATGGCAAGGGCCCAAAGGGTGGCCCAGCTAACCTGACCGACCAGACCGCCACCGTAAACGTGCCGGCAGACAGCTCGGTCTACGTCGCAGTAATCACCGAGGTTCTTCCAGCAGCTCCAGCTCCAGCTCCGGCCACCGGATCGGTTGCTACCCCGGTTGCACCTCCGCACCCAGCTCACACCATTACGGTTCCAGTCAGCGGCGTTGGTTCGCAGACTGTCACCTTCAAGGGAATCGCTGGCCAGGCCTACACCGTTCAGCTTGTAAAGGTAGTTGCTACCCAGGTTGTCACCGGCAAGTAGCCAAAATCGCTTCATAGTTCCTCTCCTTGCAGAAAAGGACCCCGGAAACGGGGTCCTTTTTTGTTTGGAGATTTTTTCGTTGAGCCGACCTAGCCGACGAGTTCACCCCGGCGACCACGGGTGTGCTTGGGTTGGCAGGCCAGGTTGGCGGCATCCTCGTTGCAGTGGTCGCACAGCAGAATCAGATCGCGGCAGGCCAGGTTCGAGCAGTTTCTAAACGTGGATGTTGGGCCTGCGCACTTCTCGCACTTGCCGATGGTCTTGGCCTTATCGGTGAAGTTGACGTTCATGCGGTCGTCGAAGACATAGAGAGAGCCCTCCCACAGGCTCTCGTCGCCCTGGCTCTCGCCGTAGCGCACGATTCCGCCCTCGATTTGGTAGACCTCTTTGAAGCCGCGGTTAACCATGAGCACCGAGAGAATTTCGCAGCGCACGCCACCGGTGCAGTAGGTGACGATCGGCTTGTCTTTGAAGTCGTCGTACTTGCCGCTCTCGATCTCGGCGATGAAGTCGTGGGTGGTCTGGGTGTTCGGCACGACCGCATTCTTGAACTTGCCGATCTCTGCCTCGAACGCGTTGCGTCCGTCGAAGAACACCACTTCGTCGCCGCGCTCGGCAACAAGTGCGTCAACCTCTGCCGGCTTGAGGTGCTTGCCGCCGCCAACGACGCCGTCGATGCTTACCTCGAGTTCATCCGGGGTGCCGAATGCCACGAGCTCGTTGCGAACTCGAACGCGGAGTCGCGGAAAATCCTGACCGGTGCCGTCTGACCACTTGAAGTCGATCTTCTTGAAACCCGGGTACTCCTTGGTCTGGCGCACGTACTTCTTTAGCGCGCTCATGTCGCCGCCGAGGGTGCCGTTGATGCCGTGCTTCGAAATCAGGATGCGGCCCTTAAGGCCGAGCGACTCGCAAAGCGTCTTCTGCCAGAGCTTGACCGCCTCGGGGTCGGCAATCGGCGCGAAGCCGTAATACAAGATGATCTTCTGGAGTTCCACGTTTGAATTTTAGCCCCGTGACTGGAGGTGACAATCCCCGCTTTAGGATGAAACTATGACCGAAGTCCCAGGCATCGACGCCTCCTCATTTGACCTGTCCGTTCGTCCCCAGGATGACCTGTTTCGCCATGTGAATGGCACCTGGCTCCGTGAGCACGAGATTCCAGCCGATCAGTCGGTGCAGGGTTCGTTCATGAAGCTGCGCGATGACTCCGAGATCGCCGTACTGAACATCCTTGAAGAATGCATGGCAAACCCCAAGCCGGGCGAATCGCAGCAGGTGGGTGACCTCTATAAGTCGTTCATGGACACCGAGCGCATTAACGCGATCGGTATCACCCCGCTAAAGGCTGACCTCGAAAACATCGCTTCAGCCAAGACTCTCGACGACCTAACCCGCCTTATTGGGTCGATGGGTCGAGGCAGCGTTCAGGGTCCGATCTCGGCTGGTGTCGAAGTTGACCCGGGCAACCCAGAAGAGCACATCATGTTTGTCTGGCAGCACGGCCTCGGTTTGCCAGACGAGGCCTACTATCGCGAAGAAAAGTACTCTAAGTTTCTCGACGCCTACCCACCGTTTGTTGCCAAGATGTTCGAACTGTCGGGGTGGAGCACAGAACAGGCCGAGGCCGACTCGCTTAAGGTGCTCGAGCTCGAGAAGAAACTCGCCAAGATCCACTGGAGCGCGGTCGAGACCCGCGACATGGAGAAGATGTACAACAAGCGCACCCTCGCTGAACTCGAGGCGATGAGCCCGACCTTCAACTGGCGCGTTCTCTTTGAGGGCATCAACATTCCCATTGAAAAACTCGCCAACGTAGTTGTCGGGCAGCCGAGTTACATCGAGGGTCTTGCCGATGTTTACAACGACGAGAACATCGACCTGATTCGTCCGTGGCTTCAGTTCGGCCTCATCATGGCGCTGACCCCGTACCTGACCGATGAGCTCATCAACACCCGATTCGAGTTTTATGGCAAGGTCTTGACCGGCCAAGAAGAAATCAAGGCTCGCTGGAAGCGCGGAGTCGCGCTAGTAGAAGGTTCGATTGGCGAGGCCGTCGGCAAGGTCTACGTCGAGAAGCACTTTCCGGCAGAAGCCAAGCATCGAATGGATGAGCTGGTCAAGTGGCTCATCGAGGCGTACCGCGTCAGCATCTCGAACCTCGACTGGATGACCGACGCCACCAAGGCCAAGGCGCTCGAAAAGCTTGCCGCCTTCACCCCAAAGATTGGCTACCCAGACAAGTGGGAGGACTTCAGCTCGCTGGTCATCGACCCGACTGACCTAATTGGCAACGTTCGACGCTCGCTTTCATTCTGGGTCGACTGGCAGTTTGACCTCATCGGCAAGCCACTCGAGAAGCACCGCTGGGAGATGACTCCGCAGACGGTCAACGCCTACTACCACCCGATGAAAAACGAAATCGTGTTTCCGGCAGCGATTCTGCAGCCACCATTCTTTGGCCTGGATGCCGACGACGCCATCAACTTCGGTGGAATCGGTGCGGTCATCGGTCACGAGATCGGTCACGGCTTCGACGACCAGGGCTCCAAGTTCGACGGCACCGGTGCGCTGGTCTCGTGGTGGACAGAAGAGGATCGCGCGGCATTCGAGGAGCGCACCAAGAAGCTCATCGACCAGTACGAGGTACTTGTTCCTAGGGCCTTGAGCGAAGAGCACCACGTTCAGGGTGCGCTGACCATCGGCGAGAATATCGGCGACCTCGGTGGAGTGACCATCGCCTGGAAGGCCTACCTGCTGAGCCTCGACGGCAAGGAGCCGCCGGTCATCAACGGCGTCACCGGCCTGCAGCGATTCTTGCTCTCATACGCCAAAATATGGCAAGGCAAGAGCCGCGAAGCAATCGCAATTCAGCGTCTGGCCACCGACCCTCACTCGCCAAACGAGTTCCGCTGCAACCAGATCGTGCGCAACTTCGACGGCTACTACGAGGCCTTCGGGGTCACGCCAGAAGACGAGATGTGGCTAGACCCATCCGAGCGCGTTTCGATTTGGTAGTCACCAGCTAGTTTTGGCGCAGCGATGAAACTTTGGCTCAGGCTCTTTTATGAGCTGATCAGTTGGCGCTTCAGGGGCCGGCTAAAAGTCACGGATGTCGGTCGGCGCAACTTCAGGGTTTGGCCTACCGACCTCGACATCTTTGCGCACATGAACAACGGCATCTTTCTCACGTTGCAAGACACTGCGCGCTTCGACCTGATGCTTCGCTCTGGCGTCTGGCAGCTCTGGAAGAGCCTCGGCTGGTATCCCGTCGTTGTGGCCGCGAGCATCACCTACCGAAAGTCGCTCACGCCTTGGCAGAGTTTTGCCATCGAGACCAAGTTGATTGGCGCGGATGACCAGGCCTTCTATGTCGACCAGCGCTTCGTGGTTGGCGACGAGGTCTATTCGCGCTCGATAGTGCGCATCCGGTTGCTAAAGCGCTCGCGGGGAATCGTGACTCCGGCGGAGGCATTGGCGCAGGGAGACTGGCCTCAGGCACTGCCCGAACTGCCGAGCTGGGTGGTCGATTGGGCCAAGTCGGCGAACCTGCCGAAGGGCAAGGAGCCCGCGGTTAGTGACTGGCCTTGGCCAGCAGATCTATAAAACCCTCGGTGCCGTCGAGATTGCCGTCGGGCCAGACCGCGATCGCCTGAATCTGGTTCTGAGGGTTTGCCGCGTTGCGGGCATTTAGAGCAGAGATGGCGCGATCGCCCAGCGCAAAGGCGGCGGTGGCCCAGACGTCGGCCTCGACCAAGTCTTTGGCAATCACGCTGATCTGAACTAGCTCGTTAGCCGGCGCCTTGCCTGGCGCCTTGGGGTTCCAGATGTGCTCGCCCCGCTCGGCCGAACCGCTCGTTGCCATGGCTCGGTATTCGGTGCCGAACAAATCGACGACGGTGAGCACGCCGGCCTGTGGCGAGGCGATGGTCACGGGAGTCGAAATGCCGATGCGCCAGTCGTTGCGCTCGGTGGTTGCGTCGGAGATCCAAACATCTCCACCTGCGTTCACGGTGAAGTCAACTATGCCGGCCGAGAGCAATTGGTCGGCGGCCTTCTTTGCCGCCCAGGTCTTAACGACACCAGATGGGTCGAAGGTGTTCTGCGGGGTGAACGCGCTGAACCAGCCGTCGGTTTCGCGCTCCCAGCGTTCGCACTCATCCCAGATTTCTTCGACCACGGGCGGCAACTGCGCAACCGAGGTCTCGCCGCGGGCAAGCCGACTCAGCGGGCTCTCGGGCTTGTAGAGACTGAAGATTTGGTCTGCGCGATGCAGCAAAGACGTCGCCAGCGAGATGGCCTCATCAAAGTCGGATTGTGGCAGATCGTGGTTTCCGGCAAACCGAAAAACGGTGCCCATGCACTCTTCGAAGTGTTCGAACCTGGCCATCGCGCTGCCTGCCGCTAGAGCTTGCTTATTGCCGAGTCGAGCGCTTGCTTGAATGCGTCGGTCGTGTAGGTGGCGTTGCTGAGATTGCCAAAGCTGCTGCCATTGGCGGCGATGGCATATTTCACAAGGTATGGAAACGCCTGCTCGCGCCCAGCTGTGGCTTGTTGCTGAAGCAGCTCGATTGCGGTCAGCTTGCCATTTAGCTGGGTTATCGAAACCTGGATGGTGCCATACAGGTAGTCGACGGGGTCGCCGGTGGCCGACTTCTTGACGTCAACCGGTGCGGCTGAAGCCTCTGGCGTGCTCGAGCCGTTTCCGATCAGGCCCGCACCGCCGAACGCATTGGCCGAGTCGGCTTCAAGCTTCTGGTTGATCGCTAGCGCTCCGACCACAGAGATCAGAGCGAGTGCGACAGTGCTCGGCCACCAGTTGCGTCTTTTCGAGCTGGTGGCTCTGAGCGTTGTCGAACTAGATCTTTGCAAGTGCTCCCGCTAACGACTGTTTGAAGGCATTGGTGGTGTAGGTGGCTCCACCAAGGTTGCCAAAGACGGCGCCTTGATACTGCAGAGCGTACTTCACTAGGTAAGGAAAAGCCGATGCTCGGCCGCCGTTTGCACTCGACTGAACCAGAGTGACGGCGGTCAACTTGCCGTTGGTCTTGGTTGCCTTGACCTGCATGTAACCCTGAGCTGGACCCTGCCTAAAGCTGATCTTTGGACCAGTGGCGCTCTTGACCACGGCTGGGGTGGTAGGCGTGGTCGGGGTGACGG
>JBEGJS010000046.1:0-16889 GCA_041184485.1 Actinomycetota bacterium
CTACCTGATGCGCCACCTACTGCGTGCGCGAAGAACAGGTAAAACTTGGCCAAGGCGCCGCCAAAGCCCGAATAAACGGGCTCGTTGCGAGTTGGCCGCGAGCGCTGCTTTGCTGTGCTGCGGGCGCGCGAGGGCGAAGCCTTGGCCTTTGCGGCGGGCTTGCGAGATGAACTGGGTCTGCGGGTGGCCATACCGCTACAAAACTAACAACAACAGCCGACAACTGGCGTGAGGCTAGCCGCGAACCACTACGGGGATAATCATCGGGCGACGACGGTGCGCCTTGTTCACCCAGGTGCCAATCGTGCGACGGATGACCTGCTGCAGGGCGTAGGTGTCGGTGACTCCCTCGCCCGCGGCCTCGGCGAGCGCCTTCGAAATAAGGGGCTTCACGTCGTCGAAGACGTGATCCTCTTCGGCGAAAGCGCGCGCACGAATCTCTGGCCCGACCTGCACGCGACCGCGCTCGTCGACAACGCAAAACACCGAGATGAAGCCCTCCTCGGCCAGCACACGGCGATCCTTGAGGTCATCCTCGGTGATCTTGCCGACTGTCTTGCCATCCACGTAGAGCAGACCGCACTCGACCGCGCCGACCACGTTTGCAACGCCGTTCTCGAGGTCGACGACCCAGCCATCCTCGGTGATTAGCACTCGCTCGGCAGGCACGCCGGTTTGCTCGGCCAGCTTGCCGTTGGCAATCAGGTGGCGGTACTCGCCGTGCACGGGCATGACGTTGCGTGGCTTGAGGATGTTGTAGCAATAGAGCAGCTCGCCGGCTGCGGCGTGACCTGAGACGTGCACCTTGGCGTTGCCCTTGTGCACCACGTTGGCGCCGAGCTTGGTCAACAGGTCGATTACGCGAAACACCGCGTTCTCGTTGCCTGGAATCAAAGAAGAAGCAAGGATGACGGTGTCGCCCTCGGCGATCTCGATGTTGTGCTCTAGGTGGGCCATGCGAGACAGCACCGCCATCGGCTCGCCCTGCGAACCAGTCGACATGTAGACGATCTGATCTTCTGGAATCGAGTCGGCATTCTTGAGGTCGATGAGCGCGCCATCTGGCACGTTCAGGTAGCCCATCTGCGTGGCGATCTCCATGTTGCGCACCATGCTTCGACCGACCAGCGCGACCTTGCGGCCATTGGCGTAGGCGGCATCGATGACCTGCTGCACTCTGTGCACGTGCGAAGAGAACGAGGCAACGATGACCTTGCCCTTCGAGCGCGAAATGACGTTCTCGATGACCGGGCCGATGTCTTTTTCGAGCGGCGTGAAGCCCGGCACGTCGGCGTTGGTCGAGTCGCACATGAAGAGGTCGAGCCCCTCCTCACCGATGCGAGCAAAGGCGCGCAGGTCGGTTAGGCGACCATCCAGGGGAATCTGGTCCATCTTGAAGTCGCCCGTGTGCAGCACCGAGCCGGCCTGGGTTCGAATGACAACAGCTAGGGCGTCTGGAATCGAGTGGTTTACAGCAACGAACTCGAGGTCGAATCCCGCGAGTTTCTCGCGCTGCCCCTCGGCGACGACCATCGTGTAAGGCGTGATTCGGTGCTCTTTGAGCTTGGCCTCGACGAAGGCCAGGGTGAGCGCCGAGCCGAGCAGCGGGATGTCGTTCTTGAGGCGAAGCAGGTAAGGCACGCCACCGATGTGGTCTTCGTGGCCGTGGGTTAGCACGATGCCGACGACGTCGTGCAGTCGATCACGGATGTAGCCGAAGTCGGGCAAGATCACGTCGACGCCGGGCTGGTGTTCTTCTGGAAAGAGCACTCCGCAGTCGACGACGAGCAACTTGCCGTCGATTTCGAAGACGGTCATGTTTCTGCCGATTTCACCGATTCCGCCGAGCGGAATGATGCGAAGAACCCCGGGCTTGAGCGGTGCTGGCTCTGGCAGGGTCTGAACCATGTGGTTCCTATCTATCTGGTGGTGCCGGCTACCTTCGGCAGTGCTCCACCTGCAGCCGCATTGCGGTCTGGCCTGAAGTTTGCGAAGTTGAGTCCGGTGATCTGCTTCACCAAGTCGACATCGGCCTCGATGCGAGCCGCCTCTGCCTCTTCTGGGCCAACCAGTGGCAGGCGCACGCGCGGGCTGCCGATCAGGCCGAGGCCGTGCAGGATGTACTTGGCCGCGACAGTGCCTGGCACGTGGGTCATGGCGGCGCGAACCAGTGGCTCGAGCGAGTTGTGCACGGTCAGTGCGTGGTGAAAGTCGTTGCGGTTGGTGGCATCCACCATCTCGCGGTAGGCAGCAGGAGCGATGTTGGCGGTCACACCGATCAGGCCGGTGGCGCCGATCGAAAGGTGCGGCAGCACGTTGGAGTCATCCCCGGAGAAATAGAGCAGGCCGGTCTCGATCATCACGCGCGATGCCTGGGCTAGGTCGCCCTTTGCGTCTTTGACGGCCACGATGTTTGGGTGCTTGGCGGCGCGAAGGATGGTCTCGAACTGAATCGGGATGCCCGCGCGACCTGGGATGTCATACAGGATGACTGGCAGGTCGGTGGCGTCGGCAATGAGCCTGAAGTGGGTGAGCACACCGGCCTGGGTTGGCTTGTTGTAGTAAGGGGTGACGATCATTACGCCGTCTGCGCCGGCCTTCTCGCTGGCCTTGTAGAGCTGAATCGCGTGGGCGGTCTCGTTGGAGCCACCACCGGTGATGATCTTGGCGCGGCCGGCCGAAACCGACTTGCCTACCTGAACTAGCTTGATCTTTTCGGCGTCGGTCAGGGTGCTGGTCTCACCGGTTGTTCCGGTGACCACAACGCCGTCGGCGCCATTCGAGATGACGTAGTCGATGTGACGCTCGGTGGCATCCCAGTCAACCTCGCCGTCGGCATTCATCGGCGTTACGAGCGCGACTAATACCTGGCCAAAAAGATTCTTGTCAGACATAACTTCCAGACTAGCGGGCTACGGGGCCACGCGACCGTTCTCGTTGAAGGCCTGGTAGGTGTATGGCATCAGCTCTGCCCAGAAGGCTTCCATCTTCTCGGCGCACATCTCGATCTCGCGCTGAGGGAACGACGGAAAGTGTGTGCCCTCGCGCTTGGTGCGCAGGCTCAAGAAGTTCATCAGGGCACGCGAGTTCATGGTGACGTACATGCTCGAATAGATGTTGAGCGGCAGCACGATGCGGGCGACCTCGCGGGCGACACCGGCCTCGAGCATGCGCTGATACGACTCGTATGCCTTGCTCGAGTTGGTGCGGGTCTCTTGCTCAACCAGCGCGGTCTGCTCGGCCGTGCCTGGCAGAAACTCGTAGTGACCGGCCTTGCCAACCTGAATCAGGTTGCGGTCTGCGCCTGGCACATAGAAGACCGGGTTCAGCTCCTTGTAGCGGCCCGACTCTTCGTTGTATGAGGCGATGCGGTGGCGCATGAACTCGCGGAACACAAAGATTGGTGCCTGCACATAGAAGGTCATTGAGTTGTGCTCGAATGGCGAGCCGTGACGGTCGCGCATGAGGTAGTTGATTAGGCCGCGGCTCTTCTTTTCATCCTCGGATGCATCGGTCTGAGCCGCGGCCGACTCGAGGGTTTGCTCGCCCTGGGTCGAGACGCGGGCGGCAAAAAGAACGTCGGAGTCGGATGCGCTTGAGCGCACCAGTTCGACGGTTACATCACTTCTAAAAACGATTTCTGACACGCCCTAAGCCTATCGGCTGTAACAATGGGAAACCTATTTATGACGGGGCGAGCGGCTTGGATATCCTTGGATTATGCCCCTCGAGACCAAGTTGATCGCACTCGCCATTCTGGTGTTGGTCGCGACCGCTGCCGGCATCTTTTGGCGCGTAAACACGGGCAAGGCCCACCGGGTGCGCTCGGGCGAGCAGGTTCAGCTGGCCAGGTTAGAAGCAACCAAGGATGGCTCCGCGGTGAAGGCCTTTGGCAAGCGCGCAACTTTTGTGCAGTTCTCGAGCGAGGTTTGCAGCCAGTGCCGCACGACGGCCCGCATCCTCGGTGAATACGAAACCAAGCACAAGGATGTCTTGCACCTCGAGGTAGACGTCACCGACAGGCTCGACCTTGCGGCGCACTTCAACGTGCTGCAGACCCCGACCACATTAGTTCTCGACGGCGCCGGTCGAGTGCGGGCCCGCATTGGCGGAACCCCGAAGCACGGCGCAATCCAAGAAGCACTTGAGAGTCTGGAGATTCGATGAGCAAGCCAACCCCAACCCAAATTGACCCTCGCGGCCCACGCTTCGGCGCAGCGATCACCTCGCTTCTGCTGCTGGTGACCGTTTGGCTCGGCCTCGATGCAACCACCCAGGATGCGGCCTTCGGCCTGCTGGTCGCTATCACCGCACTGTTTGCGATTGGTGCGATCTTTGGCAACTCGAGACACCCATACGGTTGGCTGTTCAAGAAGTTTGTTCGCCCGAAGCTTGCCGCACCTAAGGAGCTCGAGGACCCACGCCCGCCGCAGTTCGCCCAGGCCGTCGGCCTGTTCGTGGCCGCCATCGGAATCGTTCTGCAGGTCGTTGGTGTCGAGTATGGCGTTGCATACGCGGCCGGCGCGGCGTTTATCGCAGCCTTCTTGAATGCGGCGTTTGCATACTGCCTCGGCTGCCAGATTTATCTTGGCCTGAAGCGAGTCGGCGTCATTCGCTAACTAAGCGAGTTTTGCCAAGCTGAGGGCCTTGCGCATCGCTGCCCTGGCCCTGCGGCGGTCTCCCGCTGCGTCATAGACCAGACCGAGGTTGAACCAGCTGTGAAAGTCTTCGGGCTTGGCCTGGGCCTCGTCACGGTACTTGTCGAAGGCCGCCTGCGCCGAAGAGCGCACCACCCGACCGCTTGGTCGCAGTTCAAAGTCGAACTGGGGCCAGGCACCCTCTTGTTCGATGCGTCGCCCGAGCGCTTCGATGCGCAGGCCGAAGCGAAGTTCGGCAATGATCAGCCAGGCGCCGAGCAGCGGCAGCACCAGCAGGGTCGAGCCCATGATGACTCCGGCGGTTACGCCAGACTGGATCATCGCGACGGCGCGTTCGCCCACTAAAACTATGTACATGATGAGCAGCAGGCTCATCACGGCAGCACCGAGTTTGGCTGAGGTCAACCCAGCTTCTCCCCCGCAGCCATGACCTGGTCTAGACCGACGAGTAGGCCCTTGGCGGCCGATGCCACGCGGAGTCCGAGCAGAATCCCCTGAGCGTATGCGCGAACCGAGGTGACCTCGTGGCTCACACTCAGCAACTCGGAGTCGCCGCCGAGCAAAACCTCTTGTTTGGCAGAGACGCCCTGCAGGCGCAGGCTGTGAATCGGAATACCGGCGACGACCTCGCCGCGAGCCTGCTGCCCGACCCCCGGAATGAGCGGCTGAGTCTTGCCCTCGCGCGACTTGGCAATCAACTCGGCCGTGCGAACCGCGGTTCCAGACGGCGAGTCGATCTTGCCGGCGTGGTGAGCCTCGACGATTTCGATCGAGTCATAGAACTTGGCGGCGTGAGCCGCGAAGGCGCTGGCGAGCATCGAACCAACCGAGAAGTTGGGCACGATTGCAACCGCGGCGGAGTCGCCCGAAAGCTTGCCAGCGAGCACGTCGAGCTTGGCCGCTGACCAGCCGCTTGTGCCAACCAAAACTGGGATGCCGTTTGCGATGGCGAAGTCGACGACGCGCTCTGAAACCTCGAGTCTGGTCACCTCAAAAATAACGTCGGCGCCTACAGCGGCGGTGAGCTCGCTCTTGGAGTCGATGGCCGCGTGCAGCGAGAGGTCTTGAACCGCATCGATAAGTTCGAGGGCAAGTTTGCCCATTCTGCCGGTCGCGCCGACAACAGCCACCTTGATAGTCATAGGTCTAATTTAGATGAACTCGTCGAATACCGACTCTGAGACGTCACCGACGGCCACGATTGACCGCTCGCGGGCCAGGATGTCGGCGGCCAACTCGCGCACCTGTTCGGCCGTGACCGCTCCAAAGCGAGCCAGAGCCTCGTCTAGGTCGATGAACTCGCCGGTCGAGAGCTCGGCAGACACCAGCCGCGACATGCGAGCCTGAGTGCTCTCGAACTTTAGGGCCAGGCCGCCGCTGACGTTGCCCTTGGCGAGCAGCAGCTCGTCGAGGGTCGGTCCGTCGTTGGCAAGCTTCTCGACCTCTTCGAGCATCAGCCTGGTGACCTGAGCGGTCTTGGCCGGCGAGCAACCCGCATAGAGGCCAAAGTAGGCTCCATCTGAGTAGCCCTGATTGAACGAATAGACCGAATAGGCAAGACCGCGCTTCTCGCGAATCTCTTGAAAGAGGCGCGAAGACATTCCGCCACCCAGAATCGTGTTGAGCATCGCCATGCTGTATCGACGCTCGTCGTCGGCAATCAGACCACGACAACCGATGAGCACGTTTGCCTGCGCGATTGGGCGATGGATGACCTTCAGCGCGGATCCTCGGTCGATAGAAACGTCGCCGTTGACGCGCCTGGCGCGCGGAACTGCCTTCTTGCCGAGATCCCATCCGGCCGCCTCGAGTGACTTTTCAACAAGCTCGATCAGGTCGGCGTGATCGACCCCACCGGCTGCGGCCACCACGAGGTCTTCTGGGCGATAGTTCTGCTTGTAGTACTCCCACACAGCATCGCGTGTCACGGAGTTGATGGTGTCTGGGGTGCCGCCGATTGGACGACCGAGCTCGTGAGAACCGAGCACGGCCTCGGCGAAGGCCTCGTGGGCGACGTCTTGCGGGTCATCGTCGTTCATCGCGAGCTCTTCGAGGATCACGGTTCGTTCGTTTTCAAACTCTGTCGGGTCGATCACCGATGAGGTAAGCATGTCGCCGATGACGTCTACGGCCAGCGGAAGCGCTGAGTCTTGCACGCGAGCGTAGTAACTTGTGTGCTCTTTGCCGGTCGAGGCGTTGCTCGAGCCACCGACAGAGTCGAATGCTATCGCGATGTCAAGCGCAGAGCGGTTCTTGGTGCCCTTGAACAGCAGGTGCTCAAGAAAGTGTGTCGAGCCGTGGTGTCCATTGCTCTCGTCGCGAGAGCCAACCGCCACCGAAAAAGACACGGATGCGCTCTGCGCTGCCGGCATGTGCTCGGTTAAAACGCGAACACCGCTCGGAAGGATCGTACGGCGAACCGTAGATCCCCCCGAAGCGGTGAACGAGATGTCGCTCTGGTCGAGCGGAAAGATGATTTCAGTCATTGAGACGAAAGCCTACTCCTCGTTGGAGTCGGCCTCGCCTGCTGCGTCACCCTCGACAACCGGGGCAAGCGAGAGCTTTCCGCGGTCATCGATCTTGGTGATTTCAACCTGAATCTTCTGGCCAACCTCGAGAACGTCTTCGACGTTCTCGACGCGCTTGCCACCCGAGATCTTCTTGAGCTCAGAGACGTGCAACAGGCCATCCTTGCCTGGAACCAGCGAAACGAAGGCACCGAAGGTGGCCAGCTTCACGACGGTTCCGAGGAAGCGCTCGCCGATCTCAGGTACGTGAGGGTTGGCGATTGCGTTGATGGCTGCCTTAGCGGCGTCTGCCGAAGGGCCGTCGGTTGCACCGATGTAAACGGTTCCGTCGTCTTCGATCGAGATGTCGGCTCCGGTGTCGGCCTGGATCTGGTTGATCATCTTGCCCTTAGGGCCAATAACCTCACCGATCTTGTCAACAGGAATCTTCACCGAGATGACGCGAGGCGCGGTTGGCGCCATTTCGTCTGGCTCGCTGATTGCCTGCTGCATGACACCGAGGATGTGGAGGCGAGCCTCCTTGGCCTGAGTCAGAGCCTTGGCAAGCTCTGCCGACGGAATGCCGTCGAGCTTGGTGTCGAGCTGAATCGCGGTGATGAACTCGCTGGTTCCGGCGACCTTGAAGTCCATGTCGCCGAGGGCGTCTTCGGCGCCGAGGATGTCGGTGATGGCAGCGTACTCGGTCTTGCCGTCAACGGTGTCAGAGATCAGACCCATTGCGATACCGGCGACTGGTGCGCGCAGTGGCACACCGGCGCTCAGCAGAGCCAGAGTCGAAGCACAGACCGAACCCATCGAGGTCGAACCGTTCGAACCGAGGGCCTCAGAGACCTGACGGATGGCGTACGGGAACTCGTCGCGAGCTGGCAGAACAGGAACAAGCGCACGCTCGGCGAGGGCTCCGTGGCCGATTTCGCGGCGCTTCGGGGTGCCAACGCGGCCAACTTCACCGGTCGAATAAGGCGGGAAGTTGTAGTTGTGCATGTAGCGCTTGCTGGTCTCTGGGCTCAGCGAGTCAATCTGCTGCTCCATCTTGAGCATGTTCAGAGTGGTGATGCCCAGAATCTGGGTCTCGCCGCGCTGGAACAGTGCCGAACCGTGTACGCGAGGAACAACGTGGATCTCGGCATCCAGGGTGCGGATGTCGCTCTTGCCACGGCCGTCGATGCGGATGCCCTCTTTGAGCACGCGGGTGCGAACAACCTTCTTGGTGACCGACTTGTAGGCGGCAGAAACCTGCGCCTGCTGCTCTTCGGTCAGGGTCTCGGCAAGCTTTGCCTTGACCGAGTCCTTCAGGGTGTCGTCTTCGTTCTGACGAGCCTGCTTGTCGGCGATCTGGTAGATGCGGCCGAGCTCGCTCTCGGCGAGGGCTGCAACGGCGTTGAAGACCTCGTCGGTGTAAGGCAAGAAGACTGGGTAGTCTGCGGTTGGCTTGGCAGCCTTGGCAGCCAGGCGAGCCTGTGCCTCAACCAGAACCTTGATGAATGGCTTCGAAGCCTCAAGACCGGCTGCGACGACATCCTCGTTTGGAGCGGTAGCGCCCTCGTTCTTGATGAGGTTCCACGAACCCTCGGTAGCCTCAGCCTCAACCATCATGATGGCGACGTCTTCGACGCCGTTCTCAACGATGACGCGACCGGCAACGACCATGTCGAACACGGCGCGCTCGAGCTGCGAGTGCTTAGGGAAGGCAACCCACTGGTTGTCGATCAGGGCGACGCGAACGCCACCGATTGGGCCGCTGAAAGGCAGGCCGGCGAGCTGGGTCGACATCGATGCGGCGTTGATTGCCACGACGTCATAAAGCTCGTCTGGCTCGATGGCCATGACCTGAACTACGACCTGAACCTCGTTGCGCAGGCCATCGACGAACGATGGGCGCAGTGGGCGGTCGATCAGGCGGCAGGCCAGAATCGCCTCGGTCGATGGGCGACCTTCGCGACGGAAGAACGAACCTGGGATGCGTCCGGCGGCGTACATGCGCTCTTCGACATCGATGGTAAGTGGGAAGAAGTCAAACTGGTCTTTAGGCTGCTTGCTTGCGGTGGTAGCCGAGAACAGCATGGTCTCTGCGTCGATGTAAACCGATGCAGCACCCTGTGCCTGCTGGGCTAGGCGGCCAGTCTCGAAGCGCAGGACGCGCTTGCCGAAACGACCGTTGTCGATGATTGCGTATTCGTATTCAGTGCCATCCATTGGCTCTACGTTGTCTGGACCGATCATGGTCTCTCCTCTATTTCGTCTTTGCGCGCAACAAAACCACGGTGGTTAGTTGAATGGCGCATGAGCGATCGCGGCAAGTTGACTTGCACACTGTTTTTTGGAGGATGCTCTGGTCTGCAGTTGAAAACCTTGGAAGATTCCAAGACTCACGACCGAAGACCAGCAAACCTGCCACGGCTGCTCGCTTTCAGAATAGCAGAGCGGGCGACATTTGCCTAGGATGACGGCCGGGCGCAGGCGCCGTTAAAGCGAAACGCCCCATCCTTGCGAATGGGGCGAATCGTCAAACTTGAGTTATCGACGCAGGCCGAGACGCTCGATGAGCGCACGGTAGCGGGCGATGTCCACCTTCTGCAGGTAGCCGAGCAGGCGGCGACGCTGACCAACGAGAAGCAGCAGACCACGACGGCTGTGGTGGTCGTGCTTGTGCTCCTTGAGGTGCTCGGTGAGGTCCTTGATGCGGTGCGACAGAACTGCGATCTGCACCTCTGGGGAACCAGTGTCACCTGGGTGAGTTGCGTACTCGTTGATGATTGAGGTCTTGACCTCTGGGGCTAGAGCCATAGCTGGTTCCTTTCAAGAACTTGCTGCGCGGCGCGAAAGACGGGTTGTCTTTGCACTCTTGGTCCGCGGCCGATACACGGCAACCTCTCTAGTCTAGGCGTTTGGCTGCTGGCGCGCCACTTCTTTTGCCAGGATGCGATTGCCCTGCTCGAGCGACTTGGTAGGCAAGAGGGTCACGACGAGCAAGAAGATGCCCACGCCGAGCGACACCAGAATCACGACGCCGAGGGCGGCCAAAGACGAAGGGGTTAGAAAAGGAGCGAACAAAGTGGCTAGCTCGCTGTCTGACATTGAGTCGAGGGTTGCCTGGCTAGAGTTTGCCGCGCTGGCAAATGCCCCGACGCCAACACTCACGATCCAGGTGACCAAACCAGCAATCGGCAGCAGCTCCAGCAACATCAACCAGGGGCTGAAGCCGGCATCGCGAAAGCGCCGCACCGAGACGCTAAGTCTCGGCAAGACAAGGGCGATTGATGCGAGCGAGCTGATGCTGGCGATGCCGCTGAGGCCCGAACCAGACGAACTGGCTACGCCGTCGATGACCGACGTGACAGCTGTGACCAAGACCGAGAAGAGCACGAAATACCAGTACTCGGCTCTGCCGGCCACTCCACTAAAGGTCGTGTACTTCTGAAAGCAGACCTTGATTGCCCCTACAAATGTCATCCTTGCTCCTCAAGAATTCGGCTGCACTCGGCAACATCCTTGTTTATTTGTTCGATGAGAGATTCGACGCCGTCGAATTTGGCCGGCGGGCGAACGTAGCGAACGTATTCGACCACCACGGTCTGGTCATAGAGATATAGGTCGTCGCGGCCGATCACGTGGGCCTCGACGAGCCGCGGCACGGCATCAAATGTTTCGTTGATGCCAATAGAAATCGCGGATGGATAGCGCACGCCGTCAGCCGTCAACCAACCTGCATAGATGCCATCGGCGGGCATCAAGCCCTCGGCCTCGCGCGAAATGTTTGCGGTAGGAAACCCGATGGTGCGGCCAATCTTGCGCCCGTGCTCGACCACGCCGACCGTGGCGTGGCGGCGACCGAGAAGTTTGGCGGCCAGCTCGACATCGCCGATTTCGATGGCCTCGCGAATTCGGGTCGAAGAAACCGCCGTGCCCTCGACATAGACCTGCGGCACGTCAACCACTTCGAATCCGTGCTCGGATCCCAGGGTTCGCAGGGTTTCGAGACTTCCTGCTCCGCCCTTGCCAAATCTAAAATCGGGGCCGACAACAATGACTTTGGCGCGCAGTTGACCAACCAGATACTTCAACACGAACTGCTCGGGGCTGAGGTCGGCAAGCTCGGCATCGAACGGCAGGGTGAGAACCAGAGTTGCTCCCCCGTCGCTGAGCAGTTGCTGTTTCTGGGTGGGGCCAATCACGGTTGGTTTGAGTCGCTGCGGGTTTAGCAGCGCATCGGGATGCCGGTCGAAGGTGAGCACCCACGGGGCAAGATTCTTGCTCGCGGCGATCGACGCGAGTTCGCCGAGAAGCGCGCGATGTCCGAGGTGCACGCCGTCGAACTTTCCGATGGTAACCACGGCGCCGTGTGGCCTAGCGGCGGCCTCAGAGCGGTAAAGCCAAATCAACCCGAGGATGGGCAACAGGGCAGGCACGTAGCCGTAACCCTGGCCAAAGTGCGACCAAACGGTCTTGTGCTCGAAGTCAGCCGGGATCAGGTAGCTCAGCGCTCCGACGACAAAAACTCCGGCGAGTTCAAACCAGACGGTGCCGAGTGCCAGAGAACGACTGCGGCGAGCAAGGGCGATGGTTGCAACGATGTAGACCAGAGCAGCCAGCGCCGAAAGGGAGTACGAAAGTGGCGCTTCTTGAAACTTCGTGGCTAACTGAAAGAACGCCCGCGCCGACGCCGAGAGAGCGAAAACGCCATACACGGCAACGAGCACGCGGCCAATGCCGAGCGAGCGTTTGGTTGGGGTCATAAATCTAGCCTAACCGCACAAAACCGCTACTCGGTGGGAACGACCACCTCTGGCAGGCCCTTCGAAACAACCTCGAGCGCATAGCCGCGAACTAGTTCTGGCAACTGCACCATAAATGAAGCCGCCAGCTGCCCCTGCGAGTCTTGACGAAGCAAGAACTTTGCCAAAGCCCTGGTCACCAGGTTGCTTGACTCGCCACAGAGCGCCAAGTTGACCGGATAAATCGCCTGGTACGGGTTCGATGGCGCGTCGCTGCCCTCTGGCGGAATCGGCTTATTGTCGGCGTGGAAGGTCAGATTGACGGTATTTGCTTCGATCTCGGCCGAATACTGGGTGCCGGCCGACTGAATGCCAGTTGGATCTGGCGCGACGATGCTGTTTGGATCAGCTGCGTCGGCCTGGATCGAAACCGTCGAGAAACCACCCTGCACCGAAAGCGAATACGGCACCAGGGCGATTCCCGCGTTGGCTGTTGCGTTCATTTGGTCGACGGTCTCTTCGCCAGAGAAAGGCCTGAGCAGAGACAACTTGGCGTCGTGCCCGAGAAGGTGGGTCAGCCAACCCTTGAAGGCCGCATAGACGTTCTGCTGCACGACCGGGTTCACAGTGATCACCTCGTCTGGCAGGGTGAATCCGGGGTTGGTCTTTTGAAGTTTCGAATCGTTCCAGTTCGTGATTTCGCCCGAAAGTATCTGGTCAGCCAGGTCGGCGTCGAGAATCAGACCGCTGATCGCAGGCTCGTTGATAACCAGCACGGATGCGTCGAGCGCGAACGGAACGGTTGCAAACGGCTTGCAGTCGGCGCTAACTGCGTTTACCTCGCTCACCTCGAGGTCAGACTTTGCGCCAACCTGGTTGACGGCAAGCGACATCTCTGGACACGCCGAGGCCAAGCTGTCGGTCCAGCCGGCAGACACTCCCTCGAGTGCGGCGGGTAGGGCCATGGTGCCAGAGCCGGACTCGCAGGTATACGTGAGCTCGGCCTGGGCTGCCTTGACCTCGGGAGGCATCGGCGGGGTGCAACCGGTCAACCCCAGCGCCATGGTGGCGGCGATGGCCGAGGTTGCAAGGACTCTGCGCAGCATCGGGGTGCCCTTAGCCGAAGTGCCCGTTGACGTAGTCGTTCGTGCGAGGGTCGATTGGCTGGTTGAAGACCTGCTCTGTGGTGCCAAACTCGACGACACCGCCGGGGTTGCCATCCTCGCTCAAGAAGAACGCGGTCTGGTGCGAGACGCGCTGGGCCTGCTGCATGTTGTGGGTCACGATGACGATGGTCATCTGGTCGGCGAGTTCTTCGATGGTCTCTTCGACGCGGCGGGTCGAGCCCGGGTCGAGTGCCGAACAAGGCTCATCCATAAGCAACACGGCAGGGTCCATGGCGAGCGAGCGGGCGATGCAGAGACGCTGCTGCTGGCCGCCCGAAAGCGAGAGAGCTGGGTCGTTGAGGCGGTCCTTGACCTCGTTCCAGATCGATGCGCGGCGCAGCGAGGTCTCGACGAGTTCATCCATGTTTGGGTTCTTCTTGCCGGTCAGGCGAAGGCCCGCAAGCACGTTCTCGCGAATCGACATGGTCGGAAACGGGTTTGGCTTCTGAAAGACCATGCCAACTCGAAGGCGAACGTCGACGGCATCGGTGCCATCCTCGTAGATGTCTTTGCCATCGAGCAGAATCTGGCCGGCAAAGCCAGCGCCGGGAATCAGCTCGTGCATGCGGTTGAGCGTGCGAATGAAGGTCGACTTGCCGCAACCGGATGGACCGATCAGGGCCGTGACCTGGTTGCTAGGAAAGACCAGGTTGACGTCTTGCAGAACCTGACGCTGACCAAACCAGACGTGCACGCCGCGAGCCTCGAGGTGCGATGCCGCGTTGCTTTCGGTTAGAAGTGTTTCGACCATGGGTTGCTACTTCTTCTTTCGGTTTGCTACTCGGGCGCCGACGAAAAGCACGCCGACCAGGATCATGATTACGAGACAGCCGCCCCAGCCGCGCTGGATCGAGGTGTCATACATGTTGCGGATGTACCCGAAGATGAACGTCGGCAGCATGGCCATCGGTCCGTTGAACGGGTTGAGGTTGGTGTCGTTGTTGTAGGTGGTGGTCAAAACCAGAGGCGCGGTCTCGCCGACGATTCGGGCGACACCGAGGAGCACGGCGGTTAGCAGGCCGCTGCGGGCAGCCGGAAAGACGACCTTTGCGAATGCCTGCCAGGTTGGCGAGCCGAGGGCCAGAGCGCCGTTTCTTAGGTCAACCGGAACGAGTCGCAACGCTTCTTCTGAAACACGCGAGACGGTGGGAAGCATCAACGGCAGCAGGGCCAGTGAGCCCGAGAAACCGGTGGTCTGCCAGCCCATCAAGACCAGAATCGAGTAGATAAATAGACCGGATACCACCGAAGGCAGGCCAGACAGCGCCTGCACCAAGGTGCGAATCAGACCCCGAGCCTTGCCACCGGTCTCGGTGAGGTAGACCGCGATACCGAATCCGAGTGGAACGGTCAAGATGGTTGCGATTGCTACCGCGAGCACGGTTCCGATGATTGCGTGCCCGGCGCCACCGTAGTCGAGCGAGGTCGTGCCCGAGATGTAGTGGCTGTTTTGCAGAATGAATGACGGACGAAGAGCGATCGCACCGGCCGAAATCACCGACCAAAGCACCGAAAGAAGCAGCACCATCACGAAGGTGCTCAAGAAAATCGTGACCACAATCAGCAGTGCGTCTTCGCGGCCGTGACGGCCGTAATACTTCTTGCCGACCACGAACGCAGAGACGAGTTGGAGCGGCAAGAACCCGAGAATCAGCAAGACTGCTGGGTCAACGGTTGCGCCCATAGCCGTGCCAACGAAGTAAACGGCTGCAGCGAGGATGGCTGGCAGCACGCTGGCGACTGCGACATCTCTGGTGCGTGCCTTATTGCGCTTGGCCCAAGGGTTGGTGGGCTTGATGGTCGAGGTCTGAATCTGGGTGGCCGTCATTAGTTGGTCCTCCAGGGCTGCGCCTTCTTGACGATGTAGCTAGACAGGGCCGAGATCAGCAGGGTGAGCACGAAGAGCACGATGCCAGACGCCATCAACGCACTTCGTTCAGGGGCATCAGCCTCGCCAAACTTCGAGACGATCATCGAGGCGACGGTTCCGCCCTCGCCGTTGATGACCTGAAAGAAGTTGATGTGAAACACCAGGTTGAGGACGAAGAAAATCGCGATGGTTTCACCAAGTGCGCGACCCAGACCCAGCAGTGCGCCACCGACGATGCCGCCGCTAGCGGTGGGCAGAATCACCTTGCGAAACGTTGCGGCGCGGCCGGCGCCGAGCGCGATCGATGCGTTGATCACGTCTCTGTCCATCTGCGAGAAGATTTCTCTGGTGACCGAGGTGATGATTGGCACGATCATCACAGAGACCACTAGGCCCGCGATAAATGGCGAACCGCCGTAGTTCGAACCCTCGTGGTAGAACACGTAGGGAATCCATCCGAGGTAATCGTGAAGCAGTGCGGCCCAGTGCTGGGCAACAGGGCCGAACACCGCGAAGCCCCAGAGGCCGATGACGATTGACGGGATGGCGGCGAGCAGGTCAACCAGCGTTGTGGCCACTGCGGCGATCTTTCGAGCGGCCATGAACTCGATGAAGTAGGCGAGCGAAATCGCTAGCGGCAGCGCGATAACCATGCCCAGCAGGGCTACGAGAACCGAACCCCAGAGCATCGGGCCGATCTGAAAGATCTGCGGGGTGGCCGAGGAATCCCAGGTTTCACCGCTAAAGAACGAGAAGCCCTGGCTCTGAAAAGCCGGCCATGCCTGAAATAGCAGAAAGCCAAGAATCAGGAGGATCAAAACGATCGAGAAATTGGCGGCGACGCTGGTCAGGCCAAAGAAAACCTTGTCGGCTCGACGAGATGGCTTGGTGACCAGTTGGCGTCTAGCCGGAATCTTGGTGTCGCCCTGCGGACTCATGCCTCCAAGTGTGAAATTTTGGAGTGAAGACGGGGTGTGAGCGAGGTTAACGAGAGGTGAATTGCCTAGACGGCTCCGAACCAAAGTTGCTGCTCGCGAAGCAGCATCACGAGGTAGGTGACGGCAGCGATGGCCATCACAAAAGTGCTGAATCGAGTGCGCTCGACGAGGGCCCAAAAGCCCGCAAGAAGCGGCACCAGCAGCGACACCACTACGTAAATCACGAACTCGACCGTGTTTGTGGCCGCCTGCTGGCCGCCCGCAATCAAGACGATGGATGCGACTAACTGCAACAGTGCGCAGGTCGCCACCAGAGCGAATGCCGAGATGCTGAGCCCGCTCGGTTTGCGATTAGCGAGCCCGAGAATCAAGGTGAAAAGCGCAACCGCGCCGACGACTGCGCTCTGCGTCAAAGACAACCAATCAAGCATCGGACTCCCCCGCAAAAACCACCAGCGACTTGAGCTGGTTCGACGATCTTTCTAGCACGGCAACAAGTTTGCCAGCCGGCGAGATGGCCGCAATCGGTTCTGGTGTCGCGTCGCGCGCGATCGAGCCGAGAGCGAGGCGCTTGCCGTGCACTAGGTCGATGACCTCCTGGTCGGTCAACTCGCGCACGGTGAACTCGGCTCGGGCGGCATCCGCGAGCGGCAAAACCCGCAGCGGCTCTGCGTCTTGCTGCACGAGTTGGTCGAGTTTTTGCGCTGCCTCGACCGAATAGCCGCCGATGCGGGTTCTGCGCAGCGCAGTCAGGTGGCCGCCCACCCCGAGGGCCTCGCCGAGGTCGCGCGCGATGGCACGGATGTAGGTTCCCGAAGAGCAATCGACAATGACGTCGAGGTCAATAAAGTGCGCGCCGTCTGTCTCGACTCGGCGAATCTCGCCCAAAACCTCGAGGCGATCTACCCGCACCGGGCGCTTAGGCAGCTCAACCGACTCCCCCGCCCTGACGCGTGCGTATGCCCTCTCGCCATCAACTTTGATTGCGCTCACCGCACTGGGCGACTGAAGAAT
>JBEGJS010000047.1:0-5203 GCA_041184485.1 Actinomycetota bacterium
ATTGCGGCATCCGTGAATGCCGACCAGCCGAGCCTTGAGTGCGCGCCGGCCTGCCCGACAGTCGTGGTCAGGTGGCGGTTGAGCAACATCACGCCCTGCGCCTGCCACTTGGTCAGGTCAGCACCTGCGGATGTGCCGGGCAGGTCGTCGTGCAGTTCGCGCATGATGTTTTGCAGCGACTTCGGCAGCGGCGCAACGCCTGGCTCGACGGCAAACGACAGCCCGCAGGCGTGACCATCAGTTGGGTATGGGTCTTGGCCGACGATGAGCACGCGCGTGGCCGCTAGGTCATCCTGGAATGCCCGCATGATCTTTGAAGAAGGCGGGGCGATAAGGTCCCCTGCGTTCGCGAGAGAAGCCAACCGCCACTCGATGTTGACGAGCAGGGCGCGCTGGTCGGCCAGGGCGGCCCGCCAACTCTCGTGCATCGATTCAAACAACACTTCTAAATACTAAGAAATGACATCTATGCTGAGTCGCATGACCTACAAAGCTCTCGCAGAAGAAGCAAGCCAGTATCTCGAAGTGGTCCAGGGAATCAGGCGTGAACTGCACCAGATTCCGGAGTTCGGCCTGCAACTGCCGAAGACCCTTGAGCGCGTTCTGGCATCGGTTGAGGGGCTGGGCGCGATTCACCGCAGCCCGACCATTTCTGGTGCCGCGCTGCACATCAAGGGAGCCAAGCCTGGCCCGACCGTGCTGCTGCGATGCGACCTCGACGCCCTGGCCGTCACCGAAGACACCGGCCTGCCGTATGCATCCACGAATGGATACATGCACGCATGCGGTCACGACCTTCACGCGGCCATCGGCATCGGCGCTGCCCACCTGCTGCGCACCCACGCCGACCAGCTCAACGGTGACGTAGTGGTGTTCTTTCAGCCGGGCGAAGAGGGCCACGGTGGCGCGGACATCATGCTCGAAGAAAACCTGCACCTTGTTTCGGGCAGCAAGCCCATCGCGGCATACGGCATCCACGTTTTTAGCCAGCGGATTCCGCGCGGCGTCTTCACCACCAAACCGGGCCCACTGATGGCGTCGGCCGGCGACATGCTGGTCACCTTTCACGGCAAGGGCGGCCACGGATCTTCGCCATGGATGGCCAAGGACCCAAACAGCGCGCTGATTGAGGCGATGTCGGCCCTGCAGACCATGGTCACGAAGAGCTTCGACGTGTTCGACCCGGTAGTCGTCAACATCGGTTGGATCAGCGCTGGCGACCCACACACCACCAACGTGATTCCAGAGACCGCATCGTTCGGTGCGACGATTCGAACCTTCAGCGACCTCAACTTCGAGCGCGTTCGACGCCTCGCCAAACAGCTCGTCGAGAACATCGCAGAGGGATTCGGACTCACCGCAACGGTCGAGTTTCCGCCGTCGTCGCAGGTGCTCATCAACGACGCTGGGGCCGTTGACCGGGTCGAGCGTGTTGCCAACGAGACCTTTGGCGCCG
Source organism: Actinomycetota bacterium (assembly GCA_041184485.1). GTDB lineage: Bacteria > Actinomycetota > Actinomycetes > Actinomycetales > Microbacteriaceae > Rhodoluna. The sequence goes on from JBEGJS010000047.1 coordinate 1,457, forward strand.
GCCGATTCTCGCGCATGGAGTTTCCGATTCTCGGTGGCGAAGACATGGCGTCGATTCTCAAAGAGATGCCCGGCGCATTCGTGTTCTTGGGTGCAGCGACCGCCGACCACGACATCGACCAGTTGGCGGCGAATCACTCCAATAAGGCCACCTTCGATGACTCGGTGATTCCCGATGGATGTGCGCTTCTGGCAGCGCTCGCGATTGATACCCTTAATGAGGCTGCTGCGAGCTAACTCGCGGGGCTAAATCAATCGAAGAGCGCTCACCGATGGGGCTGAGCGACCAGGTTTGCCAAAGTTACGACTTGTTTCGCGCTCGATTGCGGGCGTCAATGGCGGTTCGTAGCCTTGAATCAAACCTTCTCGCCAAACACATCACATAAGGATCCAAAATGAGCACCGACCCAAAGAACTGGGGCTTTGAGACCGCGCAGATTCACGCCGGAGCAACCCCTGACCCAACCACCAACTCGCGCGCTGTTCCGATTTATCAGACCACCGCTTATGTCTTCAACTCGAGTGAGCACGCCAAGAACCTCTTCGGCCTCGCAGAGTTCGGCAACATCTACACCCGCATCATGAACCCAACCCAGGGTGTCGCAGAAGAGCGCATCGCCGCTCTCGAAGGCGGAACCGCCGCACTGCTGCTCTCGTCGGGTCAGGCTGCCGAGACCTTCGCGATTCTTAACATCGCACAGGCCGGCGACCACATCGTTGCCTCGTCGACCCTCTACGGCGGCACCTACAACCTCTTCAAGTACACCCTGCCAAAGCTCGGCATCACCACGACCTTCGTCGAGAACCAGGATGACCTGGCCGAGTGGGCTGCAGCCGTGCAGCCAAACACCAAGGCTTTCTTCGCCGAGACCATCGGAAACCCTAAGGTTTCGATCCTCGACATCGAAGGCGTATCGGGTGTCGCACACGCCAACGGTGTGCCACTGATCGTTGACAACACCGTTGCCACCCCATTCTTGATCAAGCCTCTCGAGCACGGTGCAGACATCGTCGTTCACTCGGCTACCAAGTTCCTCGCAGGCCACGGCACCGTCGTTGCCGGTGCCATCGTAGACGGCGGAAAGTTCGCCTGGAGCAAGTCGGACAAGTTCCCAGGCCTGACCGAGCCAGACCCTTCGTACCACGGCGTCAACTACACCGCAGCACTCGGTGACGGCATTGCCTACATCATCAAGGCCCGCGTTCAGTTGCTTCGCGACCTCGGTGCAGCCATCTCGCCTAACAGCGCATGGCAGCTCATCCAGGGTCTCGAGACCCTCAGCCTCCGCGTTGAGCGTCACGTCGAGAACGCCAAGAAGGTTGCCGAGTGGCTTTCGAACCACCCACAGGTAGAGAGCGTCAACTATGCCTCGCTGCCAACCTCGCCTTGGAACGCAGCAGCCACCAAGTACGCACCTAAGGGTTCGGGCGCCATCGTGTCGTTCGAAATCAAGGGCGGCGTCGAGGCCGGCTCGAAGTTCGTTGACTCGCTCAACCTCTTCAGCCACGTTGCCAACATCGGTGACGTTCGCTCGCTGGTAATCCACCCAGCAAGCACCACCCACTCGCAGCTCAGCCCTGAGCAGCAGTTGACCACCGGTGTCACCCCTGGCCTGGTTCGTCTGTCGGTTGGCCTCGAGTCAATCGCCGACCTACTCGCAGACCTCGAGACCGGTTTTGAGGCGGCCAAGTAACACTTGGAATTCCAGACACCCGAGGACACCGTTCCGTCATCCTTCGTCACGGAGGAGCTGAGCCGACAACTGATCGGCCGGCCACCTGCGACCGGAGCATGGCGTGACGGTGACCCCTCGGGTGATCGACTTTTCGTCCCACTCCCCAGCATCAAGCTGGAGGGTGGGCGTGAGTTTAACGGCGCCAGAATCGCATACGAGTCGTGGGGCACGCTAAACGAGGATGCCAGCAACGCCGTTCTCGTGCTGCACGCGCTAACCGGCGACTCGCACGCGGTTGGCGCATCGTCGAAGGCTCACCCAACCGAGGGTTGGTGGAGCGACATCATCGGCCCGGGCAAGGCCATCGACACCGACCGTTTTTATGTCGTGGCACCCAACATGTTTGGCGGCTGTCAGGGTTCGACCGGCCCTTCTTCGCTCGATCGAAGCGGCCGCGAATACGCCAATCGGTTTCCGTACATCACGATTCGCGACCAGGTCACGGCCCAGTTCGAGTTCTCGAAGGCCATCGGCATCGGTCGTTGGCACTCAATCATCGGCGGCTCGATGGGCGCGATGCAGGTGCTCGAGTGGGCAATCACCTACCCGGATGCGGTGGATCGCATTGCGGTAATTGCGGCGCCGGCCGTTTCGTCGGCCGACCAGATCGCACTCAACTCTGTGCAGGTTGAGGCCATCAAGACCGATCCTGCCTTTGACAAGGGTCACTACTACGAGGCCAAGCCGGGATTCGGGCCGCACCGCGGACTCGCTCTGGCCCGACGCATGGCCCTGCTCAACTACCGCTCGCCCGGCGAGCTCAACGAGCGCTTCGAGCGCTCCTGGCAGAGCAGCGTGTCGCCGCTCGGCGGTGGCGGCCGGTTCGCGGTCGAAAGCTACCTCGACTTTCACGGCAACAAGTTCACTCGTCGCTTCGACGCGAACTCCTACATCGTGCTCGTCGAATCGATGAACTCGCACGATGTGGGCCGCGACCGCGGCGGCGTTGCCGAGGCGCTCGCGTCAATTCGCGCCAAGTCGCTCGTCGCCGGCATCGACTCCGACCGCCTGTTTCCGATTCAAGACCAGGCACTGATCGCCGAGCACATCGGCGGCGAGCTGATCGGCGGCGAATTGCGCGTCATCGAGTCGCCATACGGGCACGACGGATTCCTGATCGAGCACGAGAAGGTCGGGCCTCTGCTTCGAGAGCTACTCGACTCCTAGCTCGAGGCAACCTCGGCTGAGTCAACTTGTTGCGGGCCGCTGGCGCGCATCCTGGTTAGCCTCACATTGGCGAGCACTAGCAGAACCACCAAGGCAAGGTTTCGAACACCTAGCAGGGCCACTCCGGCCGGCTCGAGGGCCAGAATCTGACCGTAGAAGACCGGATAAATCAGCCAGGTCACAAAGCCCAGTGCGAGCGTGTAAACCACGTAGAAACGCCATCGCGGAACGCCGAAGAACAGCCCCATCGCGGCTGGCAGAACGAGCCACATCATGTACTGGGGCGAACCAACCTTGTTGAAGACGATTAGGTCGAGCACCGAGGTCAGCGTGGCAACCGTGACGACATCTCGCCAGGCTGCGCCGCTTCGAGCCGCCGCAAACGCCAGCCAGCCCGTGATTATCAGCGCAACAATCTGCGCGAGCCCGATCAAAGTCGCGACCTGCTCAACCCCGATGCCGCGAACCTGAAAGGTATACATCGAACCGTCGTAGTAGAGGCCGGCATCCTGAACTTTGGCGACTCCCTGCCACAGCCACCATTGGGCAATCGGCGCCTCGATTTGGATGCCTCGACCCGATTGAACCGTCAGAAAACCAAACAGCGAGGCATTACCCCCGAGCAGAAAACCGACGATGAGTGTGCCGATGCTTGCGGTTGCCGCAACGACGAAGACCCTCAGCCGGCGCTGACCGGCGGCAATAAGCGCGAGCAACGGTGCAACGGGCCAAATCTTGATCCACACGCCAGCGGTAAACCAGGCGGTTGCCGTGCCGAACCGTTCGCGGTCGAGCGCGAGCATGCCAACCAGTGACAAAAGCAGCGTCACCGATTCGAGTCGACT
>JBEGJS010000048.1:0-2512 GCA_041184485.1 Actinomycetota bacterium
GACTACTACGTTGACCTTCGCCGCGCTACCCTGCACCACGAGGCCGCACCGCTAATCGGCCAGGTCATGTTGAACATGCTGGATGCCGCCGGCATCGCCGATTTCGACGCCGTTGGCGGACTCACCATGGGTGCCGACCCAGTGGCCACCGCAGTCTTGCACCAGGGTGCCGCCCGCGGTCGCGCAATCGACGCATTTGTAGTTCGCAAGGCCGCCAAGGCTCACGGAATGGGCCGCCAGGTTGAGGGGCCAGACGTTAAGGGCAAGCGCGTAATCGTTTTCGAAGACACCTCGACGACCGGCGGCTCACCGCTCACCGCGGCCAAGGCCCTAGTCGAAGCCGGCGCCACCGTGGTTGCCGTTGCCACCGTGGTCGATCGCGCAACCGGCGCGCAGCAGGTTATCGAAGCCGAGGGCTTTCGCTACCTCAGCGCAATCTCACTCGAAGACCTCGGCCTAGCCAAGTAGTTGCGGCCGCGCCGCTAGCCCAGCCCCTAGCCGAGTAGGTCGGCGACCGAGTTCAAAATCTCGGATGGCCTAAACGGATACTTCGCGATTTCGGCGTCATCCGCGATGCCGGTCAAGACCAAAACCGTGTGCAGGCCCGCCTCGATGCCCGCGACCACGTCGGTGTCCATGCGGTCACCAATCATGCCCGTCGACTCCGAGTGCGCCTGAATCTTGTTCATCGCCGAGCGAAACATCATCGGGTTTGGCTTGCCCACGATGTATGGGTCTTTGCCGGTTGCCTTGGTGATCAGTGCGGCAACAGAACCGGTGGCCGGCAGTGGACCCTCGGCCGATGGGCCGGTGGCATCAGGGTTGGTGGCAATAAAGCGGGCGCCACCGTTGATCAGGCGAATCGCCTTGGTCAGGTTGTCAAAGTTGAAGTTGCGGGTCTCGCCCAGCACCACGTAGTCGGGGTTGTTGTCGGTCTGCACATAGCCAATCTCGTGCAGCGCGGTGGTCATGCCGGCCTCACCGATCACATAGGCCGAGCCGTAAGGCTTCTGCTTGTGCAAGAAGGCTGCCGTCGCCAACGCGGATGTCCAGATGCGGTCCTCCGGAATGTCGAGGCCGGTCTGCTGCAGACGAGCGGCGAGGTCGCGCGGGGTGTAGATCGAGTTGTTGGTCAGCACCAAGAACGGAGTCTCGGCGTCTTGCCACTGCTTGATGAGCTCGGCGGCGCCGGGCAGGGCGACACCCTCGTGCACAAGCACGCCATCCATGTCGGTCAACCAGGATGTAATTTTCGAGCGATCAGCCATGGGTCAAGGTTAGCAAAGCGCTCGCGGACGAATCGGCTGGCCCAGAGCCTAGGCTTAATGCATGACCGACAAACCACTGGATGCTGCGGACGAGAACTCTTCGCCGGAGCTCACCACCTGGGGAGTCGGGCCTTGGCAGGGCGAATGGCCGCTCGGCGACGAGTTTGACCCCGAGTTGCTCGCCAACGGTGACACCCGAAACGTGCTCGATCACTATCGCTACTGGAAGATGGAGGCGATTGTCGCCGACCTCGACAAGCGCCGCCACAAGTTTCACGTTGCCATCGAAAACTGGCAACACGACCTCAACATTGGGTCAATCGTGCGCACCGCCAACGCCTTTTTGGCCGCCGAGGTTCACATCATCGGCCATCGCCGTTGGAATCGCCGCGGGGCCATGGTCACCGACAGGTATCAGCACGTGCGGCATCATCCAACGGTCGATGACTTTCTCGCCTGGTGCAGCACCTCGGGCCTTGGCCCAAACGGCGGTGCTCTGCCGATCATCGCCATCGACAACGTTCCCGGATGTCAGAAAATCGAGGAATACGACCTGCCCGAATCCTGCGTGCTGCTTTTTGGGCAGGAGGGCCCGGGGCTGAGCGAGGCCGCCATCGAAGCCTCGGATGCGGTGCTCGAGATCAGCCAGTTCGGTTCGACCCGCTCGATCAATGCGAGCGCGGCCGCCGCAATCACGATGCACTGCTGGGTCGAGCAGCACGTCTTCAAGCGCCGCTAGACGAAATCTCGCGACTTAGCCCGCCCGCAGACCAGCGACCCCTACCCCGCAAACCCGCCAGCGACTAAACTTGAATGGTGCCTCGCCAGGCACGCATCCCCCGTTTTTTAGAAGCGAGCAACCATGCCTGCAGTAGTGATCGTCGGCGCCCAGTGGGGCGACGAGGGCAAGGGCAAAGCCACCGACCTGCTGGCCGAGCGCATCGACTATGTGGTCAAGTTCAACGGTGGCAACAACGCCGGCCACACCGTGGTCATCGGCAACGAGAAGTATGCCCTCCACCTTTTGCCATCGGGCATCCTTACCCCTGGCGTAACCCCGGTCATTTCAAACGGTGTCGTCATCGACCTGAGCGTTCTGTTCCACGAGATCGAGGCGCTTGAGGCTCGCGGCATCGACACATCCAAGCTTCGCGTTTCAGCAAACGCGCACGTCATCACCCCTTACAACGTCATCGTTGACAAGGTTTCAGAGCGTTTCTTGGGCAAGCGCGCCATCGGCACCA
>JBEGJS010000049.1:0-5686 GCA_041184485.1 Actinomycetota bacterium
GATTCGACTGACCAAGAAGATGCCGATGTCGAGGAGCTTGAGGTTTCTGGCTCACGTAGCCGGTAAAAGCGGCCTAGACCTCGCACCCCTAGCGCTGGTCTAGGCTTCGGCGCCCCTGAAAATCTTGCATTTGAGGCTCAAGGCTGAGTCATTTTGGTCGGATATACTTATCCGAAGCAAGCATTCTTCAGGGGCGCCTTCTCGCGCTCGGTTTCGAACGAAAAGGCATCATTTTCATGGCTGAGTTCATTTATCAAATGATTAAGGCGCGCAAGGCGCACGGCGACAAGGTAATTCTCGACGACGTGACCTTGGCGTTTTATCCTGGCGCAAAAATCGGCGTGGTTGGCCCAAACGGCGCCGGTAAGTCGACCGTTCTAAAGATCATGGCCGGCCTCGAGAGTGCGAGCAACGGAGAGGCGCGACTCAGCCCAGGCTTCACGGTTGGCATGCTGATGCAGGAGCCGCCGCTCGACGAGACCAAGACCGTTCTTGGCAACGTCGAAGAGGCAGTCGCGAGCACCAAGGCCAAGCTCGACCGCTTTAACCAAATCTCTGAAGAGATGGCTAGCCCAGACGCAGACTTTGACACCCTTCTCGCCGAGATGGGCCAACTGCAAGAAGAGATCGACCACCTAGACGCCTGGGACCTCGACTCGCAACTCGAGCAGGCGATGGACGCCCTGCGCTGCCCGCCTAGCGACACTCCCGTGACCCACCTCTCGGGTGGTGAGCGTCGCCGAGTCGCGCTCTGCAAGCTGCTCCTCGAGAAACCAGACCTTCTGCTGCTCGATGAACCAACAAACCACCTAGACGCCGAGTCGGTGCTCTGGCTCGAGCAGCACCTCGCTAAGTACCCGGGCGCCGTTCTCGCCGTGACCCACGATAGGTACTTCCTAGACAACGTCGCAGAGTGGATTCTCGAGCTCGACCGCGGCCGCGCATACCCATACGAGGGCAACTACTCGACCTACCTCGAGAAGAAGCGCGAGCGCCTCGAGGTTCAGGGTAAGAAAGACGCCAAGCTGGCAAAGCGCCTGAGCGACGAGCTCGAGTGGGTTCGTTCGACTCCCAAGGCGCGCCAGACCAAGTCGAAGGCTCGTCTGGCTAAGTACGAAGAGATGGCGACCGAGGCGGAGCGCACCAGAAAACTCGACTTCGAAGAGATTCAGATTCCAGCCGGACCGCGCCTGGGCAACATCGTTCTCGAGGCCCAGAACCTGCAAAAGGGCTTCGACGGTCGATCGCTCATCAACGGGCTCAGCTTTTCGCTGCCCCGCAACGGAATCGTTGGCGTGATTGGTCCGAACGGTGTCGGAAAGTCCACCCTGTTCAAGACCATCGTCGGCATGGAGCCACTCGATGGCGGAAACCTGAAGATCGGTGAGACCGTCAAGGTCTCGTATGTCGACCAGGGCCGCGGCGGCATCGACCCAAATAAGACCCTGTGGGAGGTCGTTTCTGACGGCCTCGACTACATTCAGGTTGGCCAAACCGAGATGCCATCGCGTGCATACGTGGCAGCCTTCGGATTCAAGGGCCCAGACCAGCAGAAGCCTGCCGGCGTGCTCTCTGGCGGTGAGCGCAACCGCCTCAACCTTGCGCTAACCCTCAAGCAGGGCGGAAACCTCCTGTTGCTCGACGAGCCAACAAACGACCTCGACGTTGAAACCCTGTCGAGCCTCGAAAACGCACTGCTTGAGTTTCCGGGTTGCGCCGTGGTCATCACACACGATCGCTGGTTCCTAGACCGAGTTGCATCGCACATCCTCGCCTACGAGGGCACCGACGACAACCCAGACCAGTGGTACTGGTTCGAAGGAAACTTCGAGGCCTACGAAGAAAACAAGATTGCCCGACTGGGAGCCGAGGCCGCCAAGCCTCATCGTTCGACCTACCGCCGACTGACCAGAGACTAAGAGAGTTCGGGAATCCGAACCATTCCCTCTTGAGCGACGGTGGCGAGCAAAGCGCCATCCCTGCTAAAGATTCGGCCAAGTGAGAGTCCTCGACCGCCCTGTGCGCTCGGGGACTCTTGCACATAGAGCATCCAATCGTCGACCTTGGCCTGACGATGAAACCACATGGCGTGATCGAGGCTGGCCGACTTTAAACCGGGATGCGTCCAAGCGATGCCGTGTGCGCGAAAAATCGGCTCGAGAATCGAGTAGTCGCTGGCGTATGCCAATGCCGCGGTGTGCAGGGCAGTGTCGGCGGGTAGTTCACCAAGAGCCTTGAGCCAAACAGCCTGATGTGCTACTCGCGCCCCTTCGACCGAGAAGTAAATCGGCGATGGCACGTGGCGCATGTCGAATGGGCGAGCCTTGGCCCAATACTGGGCGACCGGATGAGGGTTCTCGCCCATGAACTCTGCGGCGCTTGGTAGCTCTTCTGGGGGAGTGATTCCGGCCGGCAGGGCATCCTGGTGATTGATGCCGGGGTCGGTGTCTTGAAACGATGCGATCATCGAGAAGATTGCGAGACCCTTTTGAAAGGCCTGGACCCGCCTGGTCGAAAAAGACCTGCCATCGCGCAGGCGGTCGACCGAAAAGGTGACCGGCAGCTGAATGTCGCCGGCGCGCAAGAAGTATCCGTGCAGCGAGTGAACTGGCCTGTCTGCATCGACGGTGCGGGTTGCGGCAACCAGGCACTGCGCAAGAACCTGCCCGCCAAAGACACGTCCGTGGGGCATCCACTGACTCTGCCCGATGAACTGGTCTTCGTTGGAATCCCTGAACTCGGGGGAGTCAGGCGCAAGAAGCGCAAGGTCAAGTGAAGTTAGCAGCTCGGCTAGCGGATCTTTGGGAATCGGTATTTCAACCATCACTGCCCAAACTACGCCATCTGGGTGCGTGTTTGGCGAAGGCAGGTAGTTTAGACGGGTATGAAAAACGAGTTCAGCCTGCTAGACCAAGAGTCCGCGATCGACCTTCAGTCATTTTTGACGAGGGCCAAGAAGCTTGACCCAGATGGGCTCGTGCGCCTACGCGCTTTTGGCGACGTGCTCGCCTGTTATGTGGCGCCAATCTTCTCGGGCAGCATCATCGAGGGTGGGCCGACCATTCTCGGGCTCCGAACCATGCAGATCGACGGCAACGCCGAACTCGACGCGCTGGTTCCTATTGCGGCTGTCTTGGACCGGCTGGCGAACATCGCCGACAACGCCCGCTGGCGCTCGCGCGACGCAAAAGTTGTCTTGCCCGACTCGCTGCGTTCGGCCTGGGCCGGTATTTCTCCGCCCCGTGCCGGTTGGGAGCAGGTTGGTTCGGTGAACGAGAGCGTTCTGACCCAGATTGCCAAGGATGGCATCCAGGAGGTTGCTGACTCGCTGCCTACTTCGGTTGGCGGCCCGATAGCCGCCCGCATCAGAGGCGAAATCTGGGGCAGGGCTATGACCTACGACAGTAGCGTGCCCATGGGTGCTGCATTCGTCGCAGCCGGTTTGGGCTTTCTAACCGAAAACGAAGAGGTCGGCATATTTGAGACGCAGGGCTGGATTCGGCTGTCGAGCGAACACGGCCACGTCGTGGCTCGAGCGGCCAGCACGGCGCAAAACCTCTAGGTCAGTCTTCGAACGTGTTGAGCATCGCCGTGGCGGCGCGGTCTAGGTAGCCCCAGAGTTCGGCCTCTTTGAGCGGCGGCAATTGCAGCGACTCAACCGCGGCGCGCATGTGCAACAGCCAGCGTTCCCGTGCAAGCGGGTTTATGTGAAACGGTGCGTGCCTCAGCTTCAAACGCGGATGACCGCGCTGCTCCTGGTAGGTGGTAGGCCCACCCCAGTACTGCTCAAGAAACATTCTGAGTCGTTCGGCGGCTGGGCCAAGGTCTTCTTCGGGATACATAGGCCGCAGAATGTCGTCTGCCGCGACTCCCTCATAAAACTTGTCAACTAGCCTCCTGAACGTGGCCGAGCCGCCAACCTGCTCAAAGAAGTTGCCCCCAACGGGTTCGCGATCGATGCCCCTGAGCTTGATGGTCTCAGATGGCGCGGCTGGCTCGGTCTCGTCGGTCATTTCGCTCGTCTAGCCCTTGTTGTTGACAACCACGTGAATCGCGTTGCCTGTGGTAGCCAACTTGATTCCGGCGCCATCGAGAGCAGGCTTGATTGCGGCACGAATGGCTCGCGCGACTCCGTCGTTGCGACCAGGCTTCACCGGCTGCACAACACGGATGGCGACAGTGTCGCCGCTGAGTGAGTTGAAGCCCCAGACCTCAGCGTCGCCTGCGATGTCGTCACTCATGGCAGGATTCTTGGCGCTGGTGCGCACCGCCTCGGCGATTACGGCAACGGCAGCATCCACGTCGGTGTCATATGGCACGACGACGTCGAGCACCACCTTGGGCTTGCCCTGAGACTGATTGCCCACGCGGATGATCTCGCCGTTGCGCAGGTACCAGAGCGTTCCGTCACCGTCGCGCACCTGAGTGACGCGCAGGCCAACGGTCTCGACGACGCCTTTGGCATCGCCAAGGTCGACCGAGTCGCCGACCCCGAACTGGTCTTCGAAGACGATGAAGAGACCCGAAATGAGGTCTTTCACCAGGCTCTGCGAGCCGAAGCCGATGGCCGCTCCCAGGATTCCGGCACCGGCGATGAGCGCGCCGACCTGAACCCCAAGCTCCTGCAGGATCATCGTGATTGCCACGACATTGATGCTCCAGGTGGTGAAGTTGCTGAGCACCGAGCCGAGAGTCGAGGTGCGCTGAATCAGTCGCTCGTTGTCCAGCGGCGAGAGCGCGCGGGCTTTTTTATCGACCGTCTTCGAACCCTTGCCGCGAACGCCAGTCACAATCGATGTCACTACTCGACGAACCGAGACGAGCGCGAGCGCCCGAACCACGAGCGTCACCAGCAGAATCGCCACGATGCGAATCAGCGTGTGCCAGTTGGTCCAAACGTCGTTGACCCAGGCCGCGAAATCTAGGTTTGGTGCACTCATCGTTAGTTCCCCGCATCCTTTGCTTGTGCCTTGATGGCGCGATTGATTTCATCCAAGTTTTCAGACACCTTGCGGGCCAGGGCGGGAGTCGCTCTTACGCCTGGGCGCGCTAGTAGTGCCGCAGTTGCCGTGGCAAGCTTGGGGCTGGTCAGGCGCATCGGGTACAGCCCCTCAATCAGGTAGTTGGCGATCTTGAAGGTGCGGCCCTTCCAGATTCCCTCGACTGCGTCGCAGTAGCGATCGATGAACGGATCGAGCAGGCTCGTGTTGTTGACGCGTGCAAAGCCCAGCGCGGTGTCGCGCAGAACTACGTTCGAGAGCTCGTCTGACTCGACTAGTCGAGCGAAGGCCTTCTCTTTGGCCTCTGGTGTGGCAATCGCCGCGCGAGCGAGGGCCGAAAGCCGCTGCCCGTTCGAGGTGTTGTCTTTGGCGAACTCGGCGTCTATTTCGGCCTCACCCACTCGCCCGCCAACAGCGAGGCCGGCCAGGATGTCCCAGCGCAGGTCTTGGTCAATGGCCAGCCCGGGCAGCGCGAGTCGCCCGGCAAAGAGCCCGTCGAGCTGATCGAGCTGGTGGTCGGTGATGGCAAAGTGGGTGAAGAACTTGACAGCCTGAAACTGAAAGTCCGAGCCTGGCTTGGCCGCCGAAGCGAGGTGGAAAAGTGCGTCGGCGATGCGGGCCAGTGTCTCGTGGCGCTTGCTCTCGTGAACGTAGAGTCGGGCAACCTTGGCCAAAGTGCGCAGAAT
>JBEGJS010000050.1:0-2827 GCA_041184485.1 Actinomycetota bacterium
ACGGCGATCAGGGCGATGACACCTGCCAACAGCGCCGAGCTCAGGGTCAGCGGCCAACCGAGGTCATCCAAGAAGATGTCGCCGCCGGCGGTGCCCATGGCGAAGGTCGCCAGAATCGCGAGCCAATAGAAGGCCTCGCGCTTGCGGGTATTGATTGTCTTGATCGAGAGCGTGCGCTCCTGGAGCCACCAAATGACAAAAACCGCGGCCAGCACGGTGCCGAACACCAGCGCGGATTGCCAGTTCTGCCATCCGTAGGTGTCGTGCAGGTTGTCGGTGATGAGCGTGCCGAAGGTGCTCACCGCGATGATGGTCGTCCAATAAACGACCGGCACGTAGCGGCGCAGCGAGAGCTGCAGAATCAGCAGCGCGGCGAAGACGAAGAACATGATGGTCATCGACTTCGGCAGCCCGAGGCCCATGGTGTCGTTGAGGGTGTCGCCGAGGGTTTCGCCGACGGTGGTCGAGAAGACCTTGATGATCCAGAAGAAGAGGGTGACTGCCGGAACTTTAACGAGCAACGGCTTCAGGTCGGTTTTAGTCATGGCGCAAGTCAAAGCCATCTTTCTGACAAAACTCTGTGAGCGGTGAACATAGGCTGTTGCCATGGGTCGCAAGAAAATAAACCCCTTGGATGGCGTCGCCGCCGTTCGCGCCGTGCTGCTTGGCGAGGCCGAGCGCACGCCGACGAACCCGCAGTTTGCGCTGGCTGTGCGCTACCTGCTGCAGTCGCTCGCAGACCTTCGGCCGGGCAACTCGGTCGAGGTGCGCGTGCCGCCGCTCGGGGCGGTTCAGTGCGTCGAAGGCCCGAGGCACACCAGAGGCACCCCGCCAAACGTCATTGAGATGAGCCCCGAGGTCTGGTTCGACCTCGCCGCCGACCTCACCACCTGGCAGGCCGAGGTTGAGGCCGGGCGAATCTCGGCGTCTGGCACGCGCGCCGATTTGGCGGAAATGTTGCCGCTCTTTCGTAGTTGAATTGCAACGTGCCTAAAAACGAGATTGTAAAAATTCGGCGAGCGCCGAAATACCTGCCCGTTCATTCTGACCGGCAGTTTTGTCGGCCTCTTGGTCGCTCTGATTGTTGGCTTCGCTTTGCCAGCATCGAGTGATTCGCGCAGCCAGGTGCAGGGCATTTTGATTGCCTATTTCACCGGCGGCGGGCTGGCCGTTGGCATCATCGCGGCCCTAGTTTTTGATCGCATTTTTAGTGCTCGAACCAAGAGCGCCGAAGCGACTAAACTTGAGGGGTAGCGCCCACTTTTTAGGTGCCACAGCCCACTTCTAGAGACAGGAAACTGCCTTGCTCCGTGGCGATGGACTGCTAAATCACGACCTACTCCCAGACGAGAAGGGTCCGCAGGACCAATGTGGCGTATTCGGCGTATGGGCCCCCGGCGAAGAAGTTGCAAAGCTTGCATTCTTTGGGCTGTATTCGTTGCAACACCGCGGCCAGGAGTCTGCAGGAATTGCAACATCCGATGGCAAGAAAATCCTTGTTTACAAAGACATGGGCCTTGTTTCACAGGTTTTCAGTGAGTCTGCCCTCGAATCTCTAGTCGGCCACATCGCGGTAGGCCACAACCGCTACTCAACCACCGGCGCATCGCAGTGGCGCAACGCGCAGCCAACCCTGGGCCGCACCACCTCTGGAACCGTTGCCCTCGCGCACAACGGAAACCTCACCAACACCGCCGATCTACTCGACCTGCTGCACACCAGGTATCCGAACCAGGGTGTCAACGAGATCACCGGCGGAAACACCACCGACACCGCTGTGCTCACCGCGCTGCTCGCCGGCGACATGGACACCACTCTCGAGAACACCGCGATCGAGCTGCTGCCAAAGGTCAAGGGTGCCTACTGCCTCGTCTTCATGGACGAAACCACTCTCTATGCCGCTCGCGACCCACAGGGCGTTCGCCCGTTGGTGCTCGGTCGCCTAGAACGCGGATGGGTGGTCGCATCCGAGACCGCCGCCCTCGACATCGTCGGCGCATCCTTCGTTCGCGAGGTTGAGCCAGGCGAGCTGATCGCCATCGACGAGAACGGCCTGCGTTCGCGCCGGTTTGCCGAGACCAAGCGCGCCGGTTGCGTCTTCGAATACGTTTACCTCGCCCGCCCAGACACCTCGATTAACGGCAAGAACGTCTATGAGGCCCGCGTCGAGATGGGTCGCGAACTCGCTCGCGAATACCCGATCGAGGCCGACCTCGTGATTCCTACCCCCGAGTCGGGCACGCCAGCCGCCATCGGCTACAGCCAGGAGTCTGGCATTCCGTTTGGTCACGGACTCGTCAAGAACTCGTATGTTGGCCGAACCTTCATTCAGCCTTCGCAGACCATTCGCCAGCGCGGTATTCGCCTCAAGCTCAACCCGCTGCGTGAGGTCATCCGTGGCAAGCGCATCGTCGTAATCGACGACTCGATTGTGCGCGGCAACACCCAGCGCGCGCTCGTTCAGATGCTGCGCGAGGCCGGAGCCGCCGAGATTCACGTGCGTATTTCATCGCCGCCGATCACCTGGCCCTGCTTCTATGGCATTGACTTCGCAACCCGCGCAGAGCTGATTGCAACCGGCCTCGGAGTCGACGAGGTTCGCCAGTCGATCGGCGCCGACTCGCTCGGCTACCTCACCAAAGAGGGCATGATCGCGGCCACCGGCCAGGTTGAGCGCGAACTCTGCACCGCGTGCTTCACCGGCACCTACCCAATCGAGCTGCCTGCCGCCGAGCGCCTGGGCAAGAATCTGCTCGAACGCCAGGATGACCCCGCGGCCTGCAACCCGGGCCCAGACAGCGAGCTCGACGCCACTATTCGCGCAGCA
>JBEGJS010000051.1:0-4235 GCA_041184485.1 Actinomycetota bacterium
TCTCGCGTTCCTTGGCCGAATACGCCGCCTGCGTCTCGTAGTCGACGCCATCGATTTCGAGGTGCCCGAGCTCGGCGTTTGGCACCAAAACACCATCCATGAAGATGGCGGTGCCGATGCCGGTGCCTAGGGTGGTCATGATGGTGAGGCCGTCGGCCTTGCGACCGGCTCCGTATCGCATCTCTGCGAAGCCAGCGGCGTCGGCGTCATTCATTACGTGCACCGAGCGGCCGAGGGCCTTGGTGAAGAGGCTGTCTGCATCGAGTCCGATCCAGGCCTTGCTGACGTTGGCGGCAGACATGGTGTGGCCGTGCTGCACGACCGCAGGAAAACAGATGCCAACCGATAGGTCGGATGGCCCTCCCAGGTCGGCGACCAGCTTCTTGACGACGGCGGCAATGTCCTTTGGCTCTCCGCCATCCGGGGTCTCGACTCGAAGGCGTTCACCAACGAGCTCGCCACTCTTGAGATTGACCAGCGCGCCTTTGATGCCCGTGCCACCGATGTCGATTCCGATTGCCTTCTTAGCCATGTCTTCCTAATCTGCCAGGGTCAAGATGTCGACCCCATCGGCCGTCACTGCCATCGTGTGTTCAAACTGCGCTGTGATGCTTCTGTCCTTGGTGACCACGGTCCAACCGTCCGCCCACATCTCCCACTCGTGCCCGCCGAGGGTGAGCATTGGTTCGATGGTGAAGACCATTTGGTCGACAATCTCTGTGTCATAAAGCGGAGCGGAGTCGTAGTGGGGGATCACGAGCCCGCTGTGAAAGGACTCGCCAACGCCGTGCCCGGTGAAGTCGCGGATTACCCCGTAGCTGAATCGCTTGGCGTATGACTCGATGGCTCGGCCGATGACGTTGACCGGTCGGCCGGCAGCAACAGCCTGCATGCCTCGCTGCAATGCCGTGCGGGTGTTTTCTACCAAGGATGCGACCTCGGGGCTCACCTCGCCGACGATAAAGGTTTTGTTGCTGTCGCCGTGGTAGCCGTCTAGAAAGGCCGTGACATCGATGTTGATGATGTCGCCGTCTTGCAGCACGGTGTCGTCTGGGATGCCGTGGCAGATGACTTCATTGAGCGAGGTGCAACATGACTTCGGAAACCCTCGATAACCAAGGGTCGAAGGGTATGCTCCCTGCGAGATGACGTAGTCGTGCACGATGGCGTCGATCGAGTCGGTGGTCACACCAGCAACGGAGGCTGCGCCGGCGAGGTCGATGGCTCTTGCGGCGATGCGACCTGCGGCCCTTATTTTTTCGATGGCGACCTGGTCATAGACGTCACCCTTGGTGTGCTTAGTTGGCGACATCTTGCCCACATACTCGGGCCTGGCAATGCCTGCCGGCACGCTTCGAAGCGGCGAGATGCGACCGGGTGTCAGAAATCCAGTCTGTAGGTCGCGAGGCATGCTCAAAGTCTAAAAGAGAGGGGAGTCTGTAGGATTCAACCACGCAGGGAAGGCAAGCAATGAACCCCGAAAACTTTGAGCGCAGCTCCGACGGTTCGGTCGCGGCCTGGTGGTTCAACACCAGAACAGGACTGGTCGAGTTTGGGCTCGTTTCGGCCGCTCCCTATCGAATCGGTCCGTTCAAAACCGAGGATGAAGCAAAGCAGGCACTCGAGATCGTGCGGGCTAGGGCAAAGATTTGGGCTACCGAAGAAGAGGCCGACAGCTAGGTTATTCGAACGACTCTGACTCGTTCGGAAAATCCTTGGCTTGAACGTCAGCCACATAGGCTGAGGCGGCCGATGCCAGCTCTTCTGCTAGTTGGGCGTAGCGGCGCACAAACTTGCGCGGCTTGCCCCCAGAGAGGCCGGCAAAGTCGGTCCAGACCAGAATCTGGCCATCCGTGTCGGCGCCGGCGCCGATGCCGATAGTCGGAATTTCGAGCGACTTGGTCACCTCGGCGGCTAGCTCGGCCGGCACAAGCTCTAGAACTACCGCGAATGCGCCGGCATCCTGAACAGCCTTTGCCTCAGCCATCAGCTCGGATGCGCCGTCGCCGCGACCCTGGACCTTGAAGCCGCCGAGGCTGTGAACGCTCTGCGGAGTGAACCCGATGTGTCCCATGACTGGGATTCCCGCGGTTACCAGCGCGCGAATCTGCTCGACGCTGCGCGCACCGCCCTCGAGCTTCACAGCGGCGGCGCCGGTCTCTTTCATAACTCGAACGCCAGTGGCCAAGGCCTGCTCCGCACCAGCCTCGTAGCTGCCAAAGGGCAGGTCGACTACGACAAGGGCACGCTCGGCGGCCTTGACTACCGCGCGTCCGAAGGGAATCATCTCGTCGAGTGTGATCGGCAGCGTGCTGTCGTACCCCAGAGAGTTATCGGCCGCCGAGTCGCCGACCAGCAGGACGTCGACGCCCGACTTGTCAAAAATCGCGGCGGTTAAAAAGTCGTAGCTCGTGAGCGCTGCGATCTTGCGGCCCGAACGCTTGAACTCCAGCAGCGTGCTAGTGCGAACGATTCGGGGCTCGAGAGCCATTGCTAGCCGCGCTTCCAGGCGTCGACTTCGATCTCGACGAGCATCGCAGGGTTGATGAACTGGATTCCAGCGAGCATGGTTGCCGCCGGGCGAATCTCTGAGAACAGCTCGCCGTGCGCCTTGGCAACGGCATCCATGTCTGATGCGTTCGACATATAGACGCGAGTGCGCACCACGTCGGCGAGCGTGTAGCCCGCCTGAGCAAGGGCGGCCTCGATAACAGAGAATGCGGTGAGGGTCTGGTTGTAGGCGTCACCCTCGTGCTGCAGCTTGCCGTCAACAGTCGCGGTCGAACCGCTAACGTGCACGTATTCGCCTGCCACTACCGCGCGCGAGTATCCGATCACGGCCTCCCACGGTCCACCGGATGAGATCAGTCGGTCTGCTGCCATTTATTGCTCCTTGTTGCGGTTGGTGATCGGTAGTCTTCGGTCACGGCCAAAGGCCAGCCCGGTAATCTTTGGGCCGATTGCGCCTTGCCTGCGCTTCCATTCTGCCCTGTCAACAAGCTGGATGATGCGCCTGACGGTGGCCTCATCGAAACCCATCGAGATGATCTCATTAGCCGACTTGCGGCCCTCCACGTAGGCCTCGAGAATCGCATCCAAGAGTTCGTAGTCTGGCAGCGAATCTTGATCGGTCTGGTCTGGGCGAAGTTCGGCCGATGGCGGCTTTTCGATCGAAGACACAGGGATGGGCGGCCCTTCTCCGTTCTCGACCGCAAGGGCGTTTCTGAACCTTGCCAGCTGCCAAACCATGGTCTTTTCGACGTCCTTGATGGGGGCGAAGCCGCCGACGGAGTCGCCGTAGATGGTGCTGTAGCCGACGGCAAGCTCGCTCTTATTGCCCGTGGTGAGTGTGAGGTGCCCGGCCGAGTTGCTCAGGCCCATCAGGATTACACCGCGAACGCGCGCCTGCAGGTTCTCGCTCGCGAGCCCGCCGAGGGTCAGGTTCTGCTCGAACGACTGCACCATTGGTTCAATGGGAACGACGGAGTAGTTGAGCCCGATGTTTTCGGCGAGCACCTGGGCGTCATCCTTGCTGTGATCGCTCGAGTACTTGCTGGGCATCGAGACGCCAAACACGTTCTCTGGCCCGATCGCGTCGGATGCGATTGCGGCGCAGACGGCAGAGTCGATTCCCCCGCTCAGGCCCAGCACCACGGACTTGAAGCCGTTCTTGCCGACGTAGTCGCGCAGGCCAGAAACGAGTGCGCCCCAGACCTGAGCGTCGTCACTGAGGGAGTTGCACGGCTGGGTCGGCGAAGTGAAGCCTGACGGGGCGATATCGACGTAGCCGATTGCAGGGGAGAACTGGGGGAGGCGTTGGACCACTGTGCCATCGGCCGAAACGAAGACGCTGTCGCCGTCGAAGACTAGGTCGTCTTGGCCGCCAACCAGATTCACGTAGGCGACACCGGTTTGGCTTGTCGCTGCTAGCCGCTTGATTAGGCCGAGTCGCTTTTCATCCTTGTCGAGTTCGAACGGCGAACCGTTCAAGACCAGCGTTACAGAGGCGCCAGATTTGGCTATCTCGGCGGTGGGCCCACCGGTCTGCCAAATGTCTTCGCAGATCGCCAGGGCGAAGCGAACGCCATCGTGCGCGAATGTGACTAGTTCAGAGCCAGGCACAAAATTGCGGTACTCATCGAAGACCGAGTAGTTGGGCAGGTGGTGCTTGTTGTAGCGAGCGGCAACCTTGCCGCCGACGAGCACAGAGGCCGAATTGTGCGCGATTGCCCAAC
>JBEGJS010000052.1:0-6881 GCA_041184485.1 Actinomycetota bacterium
TGGATGGCCTGGCCTACCGCCGGTTACACGCTTGGCGATGACCCCGCCGAACACCGAGCCGCCCGCGGAGCCTGGGCGGCGGTCGCCAACGCGATCGTCGATTTTGAGCCGGTTTCTATGCTGTGCAACAAACAGGACTTTGCCGTCGCTCGCGAGTTTCTCGACCACAGGGTTGAGCTGGTCGCGGCCAAACTCGACGACGCGTGGGCTCGAGACATCGGCCCAACCTTCGTCAAGGCCGCCTCAGGTGAGATCGCCGCGGTCCGCTGGATTTTCAACGGCTGGGGTCAGTCGCCCTGGGCCTCCTGGCAAAACGACCGCAAGATCGGCAAGAAGGTGGCCAAGCTAGCGGGAGTCGAGCGCATCGACTCGCCGCTGATCAACGAGGGCGGCGGCATCCACGTGAATGAGCGGGGCGACCTGCTGCTTACCGAGACCGTTCAGCTCGGCGAGGGTCGAAACGAGGCATGGACGAAGGCCGAAGTCGAGGCCGAACTGCATCTGCGCCTCGGCACCAAGCGGGCCATCTGGATTCGACGCGGCCTAACCCGCGACTACGACGAGTTCGGCACGCGCGGCCACATCGACATCGTTGCCTGCTTCGCGCCGGGCGGCAGGGTGCTCGTGCACGACCAGCAGAACCCGGAGCATCCAGATTTTGCGGTGAGCCACGAGGTTATTCGCACGCTCGAAGAGGCCGGCGAGCTCGAGATTGTCAGGCTGCCCGCCCCGCAACAGCTCAAAGACGCCGAGGGATTCGTCGACTACTCGTACATCAACCACTACGTGATCAATGGCGCGGTGATCCTTTGCGCGTTCGATGACCCGAATGATTCGGCAGCGAAGGCGATTCTTGAGTCGGTTTATCCCGACCGAAAGGTGATTCTGGTAGACGCCAGAGAGATTTTTGCCCGCGGTGGCGGCATCCACTGCATCACGCAGCAGCAGCCTGCCTAGTTAGTTGGCGCCCAGGTGAAGGCTGCCCGCAAGCTGGGCGAGAACAAAGGCGATCACGACGGTGAAGACAACTACTAGCGAAACTCGACGGATGCGCTTCTCGCGCTTTGTGCGTTGGGACATGAATCCATCGTAACCTAGATGGGTGTCTAAAGTTCTAGCTTCCCTTCCCGTCGGCGAAAAGGTCGGCATCGCGTTCTCTGGTGGTCTCGATACCTCAGTAGCCGTTGCCTGGATGCGCGAAAAGGGCGCCATTCCATATGCCTACACCGCCAACCTTGGTCAGTACGACGAGGACGACATCGACTCGATTCCGGGTCGCGCAACTGAGTACGGCGCAGAGGCCGGTCGCCTTGTCGATTGTCGTCAGTCGCTCGTCGAAGAGGGCCTAGCCGCCATCGCCTGCGGCGCGTTTCACCTGCGAACGGGCGGCAAGACCTACTTCAACACCACTCCCCTTGGCCGTGTCGTCACAGGCACTCTGCTGGTTCGCGCGATGCGCGAAGACGGCGTCGAGATTTGGGGCGACGGCTCGACCTACAAGGGTAACGACATCGAGCGCTTCTATCGCTACGGTTTGCTCGCTAACCCAAACCTGCGCATCTATAAGCCTTGGCTAGACGCCGACTTCGTCAACGAGCTCGGTGGCCGCAAAGAGATGAGCGAATACCTGCTCGAGCGCAAGCTGCCATACCGCCAGTCGAAAGAGAAGGCTTATTCGACCGACGCCAACATGCTGGGTGCAACCCACGAGGCAAAGTCGCTCGAACTTCTCGACACCTCGCTCGAGATCGTCGAGCCAATCATGGGCGTCAAACACTGGGATGAAACCGTAAGCATCCCGAGCGAAGACGTCACCATCCAGTTTGTTCAGGGTCGCCCGGTTGCCATTAACGGCGAATCGTTCAATGACTCAGTTGCGCTGATGTACAAGGCCAACGAGATCGGTGGCCGCCACGGCCTCGGCATGAGCGACCAGATCGAGAACCGCATCATCGAGGCCAAGAGCCGCGGAATCTATGAGGCTCCGGGCATGGCCCTGATTTTCATCGCATACGAGCGTCTGATCACCGCGATTCACAACGAAGACACCATCGCGAACTATCACGCAGAGGGTCGCCGCATGGGCCGCCTGCTTTACGAAGGTCGCTGGCTCGACCCGCAGACCCTGATGCTGCGTGAGTCGCTAACCAAGTGGGTTGCATCTGCCGTCAACGGCTCGGTCACCCTGCGCCTTCGCCGCGGCGACGACTACTCGATTGTCAACACTCAGGGCGAGGGCTTCTCGTATCACCCAGAGAAGCTTTCGATGGAACGAACCGAGGATGCCGCATTCGGCCCAACCGACCGCATCGGGCAGCTGACCATGCGCAACCTCGACATCGCAGACACCCGCGCCAAGCTCGACCTTTATCGCAAACAGGGCCAAATCGAGGGCGGCCAGTTCGAGCTGACCTAAGAAGTCAAAGACTAAGCGGCGAGCCCGGCTTCAATCGCAGACACGATCTCGGTTGAGTCGGGCTTTGTCGTTGGGCGAAAACGCTTGATGCTGCCGTCGGGCAGAAGCAGAAACTTCTCGAAGTTCCAGAGCACCGGGCCGCCGAGACCTGAGTCATCCTTGCTCTTCACCAGCTCTTTATAGACTTCGTGGCGACCGCGACCATTGACCTTGACCTTCTCGGTCATCGCAAACGTCACTCCCCAGGTAGCACTGCAGTACTCGCCGATGGCATCGTTCGAAGCCAACTCCTGAAAGAACTGGTTCGAAGGAAACCCGACGACGCGAAAACCCTGGTCGGCGTACTTCTTCTGCAGCGCCTCGAGCGCTTCGTACTGCGGGGTGAGGCCGCAGCGCGATGCAACATTCACCACGAGGGTGACCTTGCCGGCCAAGTCGCCAAACTTCTTGCGCTCGCCGTTGAGCATTGTCACTTCGATGTCTTTAACGTCCATATCGCCACTATAAGTCGCACCCGTGGCCATTCACTCCCAGTTTTCAACAACGATTTAGGCAACCCTTATTCATAGCTCTCAGGCAACGGGCGTAGTCTGCGACTATCAGACGTTTCAAATCTGAAACCGAAGAGATTAGGAGGACCTCATGAAGGTTCAAAGAAGAGTCGTAGTAGTCACGGGAGCCGGCAGCGGCATGGGTCGAGAGTTGACCCTCGAGCTGGTGCGTCGTGGCGCCAAGGTAGCCGCGGTCGACATGCGTGCAGAAACCCTCGCCGAGACGGTCAAACTTGTTGCTGCCCTAAACGGGCAGGTCGAGTCGTTCATGCTGGATGTGTCAGACGCTGCCGCCGTTGCCGCTCTGCCGGCCAAGGTTAAAGAACGCCTTGGCGATGCAGACATCCTGATTAATAACGCGGGCATCATTCAGAAGTTCGTGCCAATCAACGACCTGAGCATCGAGGATGCCGCCCACGTTATGAACGTGAACTTCTTTGGCCCACTTACCCTGATCAAGGCATTTCTGCCTGGCCTGCTGACCCGCCCCGAGGCACACATTCTGAATGTGTCGTCGATGGGCGCCTATGCACCCGTGCCCGGCCAGAGCGTCTATGGCGCATCCAAGGCGGCAATCAAATTGCTGACTGAGGGGCTGCGCTCCGAGCTGCTCAAAACCAAGGTAGGTGTCACAGTGGTCTTTCCTGGTGCGATCGCGACAAACATCGCTGCCAACTCAGGAATGGGCGACATAACCCTCGACTCAGACTCGGCCAAGGCAATGAAGACCACCTCGGCGCCAACCGCAGCACGAGCAATGGTCGACGCGATCGAAAACAACACTCCGCGCATCACTATCGGCTCAGACGCAAAGATGATGGACAGGCTCTCGCGCCTCAACCCCGTGATGGCGGCGAACATCATCTATAAGCAGATGGCTTCACTGCTCAAATAGCAACGCAGCGTTTCAAAGCCACAGCCAAGACTTAGGCTGTGGCTATGAACTTTAAAGAGACCTTTGGCCAAATCGGCTTCGGCTGCATGAAGGCATCCTTCAACATGGATGCAACCAACCGCGAATCGACCATCGACGCGATCCACACGGCGCTCGACAACGGCGTCAAGTTCTTTGACACCGCAGACATCTATGCCCCGAGCTGGAACAGTTTTGGCCACAACGAGTTGCTGGTTGCCGAGGCCCTGCGAACCTACAACGGCAACAAGGATGGCGTCGTCGTTGCCACGAAGGGCGGCATCACCCGCAAGCCCGGTGAGGTTTGGGGCCGCAACGCGTCGCTCGACTACCTACTTCGCGCAGCCGAGGCTTCGGCCGGCCGACTCGGCGTCTCTCAGATTGACGTTTGGCAGCATCACAGGCTCGACCCGAGCATCCGCTTCGAGCAACAGCTCGAGAACCTGGCCGGCCTGCAACAGCGCGGAATCGCCAAACAAATTGGCGTTAGCAACTACAGCGCCAAGCAGTTGCGGCGCGCCGTTGAGGTGCTAGGTGAGGTCGTATCAGTGCAGAACCAGCTCAACCCTGTCTATCGCCAAGAACTCGATGTGCTCGAGGTGTGCGAACAACTGGGCGTGGTTTACCTGCCATGGTCGCCGATGAAGGGCGTTGCAGAGACTGCGATCCTCTCCGAGATCGGCGCCGAGGTTGGTCACTCGCCTTATGCCGTGGCCGTCGCCTGGTTGCACTCGCTCTCGCCGCAGATTCTTGTGATGCCTGGCGTAACAAGGTCGGCCAGCGTGCTGGATGCGCTCGCGGGCATCGAGCTCGAGTTGTCGGCAGATCAGTTGGCGCGCATCGAGGCTGAGCTGCCAGAGACCCGCCCCATGGATGCCGAACTGTTGGGCGACCTACCGCCCGAGTGAGCTAAGGCTGTACTGTCTGAGTTCGATCTTTTGTAAGGCGAAAATAAGCCCAGATAGCGACTGCGAGCACGAAATAAGAAACGTAAGTTGCCACCCACAGTCCGAACGAGACAGTTATCGTGTTCCACGATGAAGGAAGACTAACAAGCGCCACCGTATAGGCGGAGCAAGCGACCAAGTAAATAATCGCCCAAAGCCACTTGTTGTGCCGCCAGAGGTGCCCCCCTTCCAAGAAACTAAACGGAAGCAGTACCACCGGCAGCGATGCAAGGGAGGCAATAGTCAGCATTGAAAGCATCTGTCCGAATGTGACTAGAGCCAGTGCCAGAATCGCAGCGAAGTTCACACCCTGTCCAGCAGCCGAGTTGGCAGGTGCAGCTTGGGCGAGACCCATGATTAGCGAACTAGGCACCAGAGAGATAAAACTGTATAAACCCCAAGCCACTAACCCGACACTTACCGCCCAAAGCGCGCCAGCGGCGGTACCCCGAGCCGCTAGACGGGTTTGAAATTTCGATGCGTCGGACGTGTACTCGAGAGCTAGAACAGCTCCAAAAACCAAGGCGGGCTGCGCTCCTGTGACTCTGGCGAAAAGGACAGAAAGAATAAGAAAGACGAGAAAAACAGGTCTGGCAGCTAGCCTCGGCGCATAGCCCCGCTTTTTTCTCTTAGCGAAAACCAGCCTCACGATGGCTCCGACGTAGTTGAGAAATAGAAAAACAAGCCACATCGACACCACCACCCGCAGCGAAGTCCAGCTGAGCCCAAAGCTTGTGGAGGAAAAACAGTCGATAACCGTGGCCAGCAGAATAAGAAGGAAAGCCTTAAATCCATAAACCTGGCCAAAGAACGTCCACTTGTTTTCCATGGCGGACCCACCGGTTGATGGCTCAGAATGTTGCTCAAACTCAGTCATTCTCTGCTCCTGAAGTCTCGCTGGCCCCGGAATCCAAAATCCTCAGATGCTTTTGTCGCCGTCGCACGATTTTTGGAAGCCTTCGCTGAAAGAACCGCTCTATACGCAATCTGTTAGCTTCCAGGCTCGTCTCTAGTAGCGACGTGGGCAGAGAAATCAACACCGCAAAGACGGTTGTGACTGATAACGCAGCCGTCACTGGGCCGATCAGTCTTGTCGGATCCTTGAACAAACCAAAATCGAGTCGTTTTAGCCTCTCAAAGCCAGTTGGCGACGCAAATGCCTGAAGGCTTTGCAACTGGCGAGCATCAATAATTTTTTTCTGATGAAGCGTAAGCTCGGGCTCTCTCACCTTGAGGTAGTCCAACTTCTCGACCCTCAAATCGCAAAGAACCGAGTCAACATCGTTCACCTTCATAGACTCACAGTTTTTGCCGGCCTTGGGGTCAGATGTCTGGGTCAGCGATGCGATGAAAATAGTGCTGTTTCCTTGGGCCAACTTCTCGTAAGGCATTATCAAGGCACCCTTAGATGTGATGACATCGGACAAATTCTCAATCATGTAGGTCGCGTACTGACTTGACTGGAGACAGTTCATAAGATTGCCGTAAGTCAAGAGAACGGATACGTTTACCTGACCTGAACTGTTGAACAGTTGTTTGCTTAGCTGACTTATGTTCTTTTGGAAAGCATCCGTGCTCGCAAAAGAGTTAGCGTAATTCGCCACGCAATTTTCGAGTTCTCGCACATCGGCGACTACCTCATCAGGGGAATTCCATACCCCGTCAGCCTTTTGCCATGAACCGATGTAAAAACCGGACACTTGCTTAGGAATGGCAAGAATCACTTTTCCTGCTGGATCAATTAGTGCCCTGAGTTCGACCGGCTGATCCGAGGAAGATGGAGTCTTGGGAGACGGACTAGCATTTGCTGGCCCTGACATTCCAAGTAGGCCCGCTCCAAGGAATATGGAAACAATCCATTTGATCGGTCTCATTTTCCCCCGTTTGTCAACGCACAATCTGTGCTTGTCTGGTGAATACTACTCGCGTGACCAGCGGAACAAATGGTTTTGGCTGGATGTTGACCGCACAGGAGGAACCATGAAAAACAACACGATGGCGATGCTTGCGCTTATAGCTCTGGTTGCCGCACCCGCATCCTTGGTTGGCTACAT
>JBEGJS010000053.1:0-4497 GCA_041184485.1 Actinomycetota bacterium
CCGATGCCGAGAGCGACATCCAAGGCGATGGAGCTGGTCGAGATTGCCTCGATTGGAGCACGCTCGTCGCTGCCGAGGCGCATGATCGTGCCCTTGCCGAATTGACGGTCGATCTGCGCGAGTGCAGTTTCTAGAGCCTTGTCGCGTTCAGCTGGTGATGGCATTGGATCCTCTTTCTAACCGGCGCCTTGCGCCTTCGCTAACTATTCTGTGGTTCACAGTAGGCAACGCTTGGGACATTTTTATTGCTGCGTTTGAATCTGTTGAGAATCCAACCGACCCTGTGAATAGATTAGCGGTTTTCGAACAAGTTTTCGATAACTATTATTCGGCGTGTTGTTTTTTCGAAGATTTGTTCTTACCGTGCCAGCGGGACTTTGGCACATCCTGGGATCTGCAGATAGCAACCCAGACATCGCGCACACCCTCACCCTCGGCGATGGCTTGGTTAGGAGTTCGATCGCCAAACTCCACCAGGGCGAGGTCGCGAAGCAACACCTGGCCATACTCTGCACCGAACTCGTCGGCCAGAAGCTCGTGGAATTGGCTAAGGCGCATTACTCCACGATAGGCGAAAAAGAATCCCCCGGCGCCGAAGCGCCGAGGGATTCGGATGCTGGTGACTACCGAGTTGGCTCGAGGGTGCTGTACCCAACGACCAGTTCGGCAGGGACAGTGTCGGGAACCTTGACGCTCTCGAGCACGGCCATGCGGTCTGCGACTTCGCGCATGATGACCGAGATTGGCACCCCGAGTGCGTCGGCAACCGACGCGAGAATCTCGGATGATGCCTCTTTTTGTCCGCGCTCAATTTCGCTCAGGTAACCCAGTGCCACGCTTGCGCGCGACGCCACCTGACGAAGAGTGCGACCGTTCTGAAGACGGAAGTCCCGGAGCACGTCACCAATTTCTTGACGAACTAAAACCATAGAGGCCTCCTTTCTTTTGCCGATCTGCGGTGATCGGCGCTGCACCGGCCAACCGATGCGTAGTAGATAACTTACCTGCTACCACCGACAAAAATTAGCCAAGATTACTGAAAGTTGCCTGCGAGTTGCTCGAGGAGCCCTTCGACGGATGCCTTCACCGTTGCCTGCCTAATCGCTGCGCGGTCACCATCGAATAACTCGGCCAGCACCGATTCGCTTCCCGAGATCGAGATTCCGATAAAGACGGTGCCCACGGGCTTTCCATCCTGGGAATCTGGGCCAGCGACGCCAGTTGTTGAAAGGCCGACAACCAGGTCTTCAGGGATTCCGCACTTTGCCGCGAGTTTGGCTCGCACTCCCCCGGCCATCTGGGCCGCCACCTCGGGATCCACAGCGCCCTGCTGCTCGAGCAGTCCCCTTGAAACACCCAAGAGTTCGTGCTTAAGCGCGGTGTTGTAGGCGACTATTCCGCCCAGTAAAACCTCGGATGCGCCTGGCACCGCGACGAACTCGGAGGTCAGTGCGCCGCCGGTGAGCGACTCCGCGATCGCGAGTTTGAGTCCCCGCTCGCGCAGTGCCTGAAGAACCGCGGCGGCAGACATTATTCGGCCTTTGGCTTTTCGCGCAGCCCGGCCAAGAAGTACTGCACGCCGGTCAACACTGTGAGCGCCACGGTGAGCGCCAGCAAGCCGACCTGAATCTTGAGAACTACCTCTGGCGCAAACTGCGAAAGCGGCGAGACAAAGAGGCCGATGGTGATCGACTGCAGGATGGTCTTGAACTTGCCGCCGGCCGAAGCGGCGATGATGCGGTGGCGAACCACGGTTAGGCGATAAACGGTCACTGCCAACTCGCGAGCTGCGATTACGATGGTCGCCCACCACTCGACTTGCCCTATGACCGAGAGGGCAGTCAAAGTGCCAAGGATGAGCACCTTGTCGGCGATTGGATCGAGGATCTTGCCAAGATTGGTGACCAGGTTGCGTCGCCTGGCCAGTGCGCCATCAAGGCCATCCGTGGCAGCGATGATGATGAACAGTGCCAGCGAAATCCAGCGCTCCGAGGAGACCCATCCTGGTGTTGACATGAGTTGCCAGATGAAAACTGGCACCAGCACGATGCGAAGCACCGTGATTGCGTTTGCCAGGTTGAGTCGGCTCGGCTTGGTTGGCATTTACTACTCTCTTCCGGTCAGAGACCAGGCGTCTTCTGAGCCATCGTCGTCGTCATCGTTGGCGCGAGCGACAAAGTCGGCCGGGTCGCCGGCGGCAAAGGCTGTGTTGTCGATCTCGTCGGCGGCCTCGACCACGGCGCGCGATGGAGTGGCGCCTGGTTCGCCGCGAAGTTGGGCGAGCACGGTTGGCAGGTCTTCTGGGCGAACCAGCACGTCGCGCGCCTTCGCTCCCTCAGACGGGCCGACGATTTGGCGGGACTCGAGCAGGTCCATGAGGCGACCGGCCTTGGCGAAACCGACTCGCAGTTTGCGCTGCAGCATCGAGGTCGAACCAAACTGCGAGTTGATGATCAACTCGGCGGCCTGAAGCAGAACCTCGAGGTCGTCGCCGATGTCGGCGTCGATCTGCTTGGCCGCCTGAGACTCGGCCACGTCGGCGCGATACTCGGGCTGCATCTGCTGCTTTACGTGATCGACGATCTTGTGCAGCTCGGACTCGGCGAGCCATGCACCCTGAACGCGCAACGGCTTGTTGGTGCCCATCGGAGAGAACAAAGCGTCGCCCTGACCGATAAGTTTCTCGGCGCCTGGCTGGTCGAGAATAACTCGAGAGTCGGTGACCGAAGACACCGAGAAGGCCATGCGGCTCGGCACGTTGGCCTTGATCAGGCCCGTGACGACATCCACGGATGGACGCTGCGTGGCGAGAACCAGGTGGATGCCTGCTGCACGAGCCAGCTGGGTGATGCGAACGATCGAGTCTTCGACGTCGCGCGGCGCGACGATCATGAGGTCGGCAAGCTCGTCGACAACCACCAACAGGTATGGGTATGGCTGCAGCACGCGCTTGCTGTTCTCTGGCACCTGCACCTGACCGGCAACCACAGCGCGGTTGAAGTCATCCACGTGCTTGAAGCCAAACGACGCAAGGTCGTCGTAGCGCATGTCCATCTCTTTGACGACCCAGGCCAGCGCCTCGGCGGCCTTCTTGGGGTTGGTGATGATCGGGGTGATCAGGTGCGGCACGCCCTGGTATGCGGCGAGCTCGACGCGCTTGGGGTCGATCAAGACGAGGCGCACCTCGGCCGGCTTGGCGCGCATCAGAATCGAGGTAATCATCGAGTTGATGAACGAGGATTTTCCGGCACCGGTTGCACCGGCCACCAAGAGGTGCGGCATCTTGGCCAGGTTGGCAACAACGTAGCCACCCTCGACGTCTTTGCCAATGCCGATGGTCAGAGGATGTGCGCTCTGGGTGGCAACCGAGGATCGCAATACGTCGCCGAGCGACACCGTCTCGCGGTCGACGTTTGGAATCTCGATGCCGATGAGCGACTTGCCCGGAATCGGCGAAAGGATGCGAACCTCGTTGCTCGCGACCGCATACGAGATGTTGCTCGAGAGGCGCGTGACGGCCTCGACCTTGACGCCGGGGGCTAGTTCTACCTCGTAGCGAGTCACCGTTGGGCCGCGCGAGAAGCCGACGACCGCGGCGTCTACGTCGAACTCCTTGAAGACGTTTGAGATGTTTTGCACCGTGGCGTCATTGGCCGCGGTCTTGGCCTTGGGCGGGGTGCCCGGCGCAAGTAGGTTCAGCTGCGGGAGCACATAGGTGCGCTTTGGTTTCGGCGCGGGTGCCGTCGCACCGTCAGCGCCGCCGGGCACGGCAGGCAAGGCTCCCGTTGTCGCGGGCACGACGTTGACCGGTGCCGTCGCGTTTGGGTCCTCGCCCGCCGTCGCATCCACCGATGGAACCTCGTCGGTGACGGGGTTTTCAAAGAGCGTGTCTAGCGAGCTCGAGTCGAGCGAATCGGCGGAATCGACGATGGGCGTGTCATAAGGCTCATCTTCTTCGCCATCTGACTTCTCGCGGCGCCACCACGGCACCTTGTGGCCGTCGAATGCGTCAAGAACTTCATCCTCGTCGTCTTCGTCTGACGCGCTCTGAGCGCCTTCGCCGAAGAGGTACTGCCAGAGTTCGCGCAGGCGCTCGAAGATTCGAGTCGGGGCCGTCTTGGTCATGATGAGCAGCGAGCCAAACGAGAGCACGAACAACACCGCGCCGGCACCCCAGATTGTGATCGTGTTCAAGAACGGCACCGAGATTAGCCAGCCGAACAAACCTCCGGCAGCAGCCAAGCCGGGCACACCGGCTGCCGGGTCTGGGTGGTTGCTGTTGATGTGGAAGAAGCCTGCGATGGTGGCCAAAAACAGCAGCAGCCCGATGCCGATGCGGCCGTTGTCTCGAGTGGTCGACGGGTGGCGCATCAGGTAGAGCGAGAAAACCACGAACACCAGCGGCAGAGCGTTGGCGACCTGGCCAAAGAGCATGCCAAAGGTGAACTGCGTTAGCGTGACCGAGACCTGGTCGGAGGGCAAGAACCACGTGAATAC
>JBEGJS010000054.1:0-8344 GCA_041184485.1 Actinomycetota bacterium
CGCTCGACGAGGGCATCTATGTGCAGTTTCGCGGCCCGCACTACGAGTCGCCCGCCGAGGTGCAGATGGCGCGCATCATCGGCGGCTCGCTCGTTGGCATGTCGACAGGGCTCGAGGCGATTGCGGCTCGCGAGGCCGGCATGCGAGTGCTCGGCTTGAGTTTGATGACGAACCTCGCCGCCGGAATCTCGGATGAGCCGCTGAGCCACACCGAGGTGCTGGCCGCCGGCAAGGCCGCCGAGGAGCGCATCGGGCCACTGCTGGCCAAGATCGTGGCGAAGCTCTAGCAGGCCCGATGAACCACGAAGCACTTATCGCGGCCGCCGAGGCCTGGCTCGCGCAAGACCCAGACGCCGAGACTCGAGCCGAGCTGCGAGCCGTGCTAGACAGCGGCGACGAGGCAGAGCTCGCCGACCGCATGGGCAGCCGAATCGGCTTCGGCACCGCAGGACTCCGCGGCCTCGTCGGCGCTGGATCGAACCGCATGAACCGCGTGCTAGTCGGCCAGGCTGCCGCGGGCATCGGCAACTACCTGCTGGCAAAGGCCGCACCCGGCGAGACGCCATCGGTGGTTATTGGTTTTGACGCCCGCAAAAACAGCCGAGTCTTCGCTCAGGATTCTGCCGAGATCCTCGCCGGCATGGGTATCACCGTCGTGATGTACGACCGTTTCGTCGCAACCCCGCTGATCTCGTTTGCGGTGCGCTGCCAGGGTCTTTCTGCGGGAATCATGGTGACCGCATCGCACAACCCGCGCGGCGACAACGGATACAAGGTCTATCTGGGTGGCGCAAACGGCGGCTCGCAGATCGTTGAGCCCAGCGATGTCGAGATTGCCGCCGAGATCGCAAAGGTTGCGGCCACCACGACCTTCGCCCAACTCACCAAGTCGACCAACTATGCGACGGTTCCAGAGCAGGCCATCGACTATTACTTCGAGCTCACCGGCCGCCTGCTGCACCCCGATGCTGTTCGCCAGCCACTCAAGATCGTTTACACGCCACTGCACGGGGTCGGCTGGGCCTGGCTGCAGCGCATGCTCGCCGAAAATAACTTCGCCGAACCGATTCTCGTGGCCGAGCAAGTGGTTCCAGACCCGGCTTTTCCGACCACGCCGTTTCCGAATCCCGAAGAAGACGGGGCGCTCGACTTGGCCTTCGCCACCGCCCGCTCGCAAGGTGCCGACCTCGTGGTCGCCAATGACCCGGACGCCGATCGAGTTGCCATCGCGGTGCGCGACTCGGCGAGCGCATCCGGTTACCGCCCTTTGACCGGCGATGAAATCGGGCTGCTGCTGGGTTGGGAGGTCGCAACGAGCCGAGCACTCACCTCGCGGGGTGGAACCCTCGCCGAGTCCATCGCTTCATCCGGGGCGCTTGCCGCCGTTGCAAGGCTTACCAATCTGAAGCACGTCGAGACCCTGACAGGTTTCAAGTGGGTGGCCCGCGTGCCAAACCTGGCCTTTGGCTACGAAGAGGCCCTCGGCTACTGCGTTGATCCAGAGCATGTTCCCGACAAGGATGGCCTGACGGCGGCCCTCGTGCTCATCGAACTGGCCGAGAATCTGGCGGCCTCGGGTCGCACCCTGCTCGACCAGCTCGAGGTGATTCAGCGGCAGATCGGCTACTTCTTGACCGCACAGGTTTCGATTCGGCTCGAGAGCATCTCGGCAGTGAAAGCACGGATGGCGGCCATCGAGGCGGCTCCCCCGGCTACCGTCGCCGGTCTCAGCGCCCAGGTGAGGAGCATCGCCGAGGCTTATCCAGATTTGCCTTTTACCCCAGGACTTCGAATCGACCTAGAGGCTGACAGGCGCATTTTGATTAGGCCTTCTGGCACCGAGGCAAAGCTGAAGTGCTACCTGCGCGTGATTGGCGCGACCCGAGCCGAGGCCGACGCTCAACTGGCAGGTTTGACCGCCGCGGTTCGCGAGCTGCTGGTTTAACCCAGGGCCTTCTCGAGCTTTTCGCCGATTTCGTTTAGGTCAAAAATGCCTTCGATGGCGATTACCTCTGAGCGCGTGCCTTCGAGCTTGGCAACTAGGTCTGGTGTGGTCAGAATCACCTGGGCGTCTTGCACCTCGAGTGCGTTGGCTAGGTTCATGGCGACTACCTCGGCCTCGAGGTCAAGGGTGCGCAGCGCCTTTTCGGCGTTCATCTTGAGCAGCACGGATGTGCCGACGCCGGCACCACAGACAGCCAAGATTTTCATAGGTGTCAGTCTGCCCTAGGAGTCTGAGAGAAGTCTCTGAAAGTCAGATTCGCTGTGGATAGTTAACAAACTATTCACAAATCTCTCGTTCGAAAGTTTGTTGGCGATTTCGGCGAGAACCTCGATGTGTGAATCGTGATGCTGAGCCGCTAAACCAAACACGAGCCGAACCGGGTCGTTTGCCTTGCTGCCAAACTCGACGGGTTGCTCGAGCACCGCCAGGCTAAGCCCGGTGGTTAAGACCGCCTCGGATGGGCGTGCGTGTACAAGCGCGATCCCGGGCGCAATCACCTGGTACGGGCCCAATTCTTCGAGCATCTGGATGATGTCTTCGGTGTAGGAGGGAGTCGTGCGACCAGACGCAACGAGAAGGTCGCCGGCCACGCGCGTTGCCGCTCGCCAGTCGGCGGCAGCTACCTGAGCGGCCACCGAACCCGGCGCAAAGGCCTCTGCTAGTCGTCGAGACATTCGTCGAAGCCCTCGTTGATGAGGTCGATTAGGTCTTCTCGCTCAATGACGCCTTGAAAGACAGACTCTGCCGCGTTGATCTGAAACTGGCGCAGGTCTTCGAGGTCGTAATCCCAGGCCTCGACCATGAGCTCCATCTCTCGCGTGAGAGTGGTGGCGCTCATCAGGCGGTTGTCGGTGTTGACGGTGACCTTGAAGCCGAGACCATAGAGGAGGTCGAACGGGTGCTCTTCGAAGCTGTCGCCGAACTCGCGCGAGGCTCCGGTCTGCAGGTTCGATGAGACGCAGAGCTCGAGTGGAATCTCGCGGTCGTGCACCCACTGGGCGACCGGGCCGAGCATGACCGAGTCGGCGCCCCCGTCGGTGCCGGCAACCAAGAGGTCTTCGCAGATGCGCACTCCGTGGCCGAGGCGCAGGGCGCGGCCGTTGACAATCGCGTCCTTGATGCTGTCGACACCATCGGCCTCGCCCGCGTGCACCGTGGTTGGCAGAAGTTCGGTCGCAAGATAGTCGAAGGCGAGCTTGTGCTTGCTCGGCGGAAACCCCTCTTCGGCGCCGGCGATGTCGAAGCCGACCACGCCGTTGTCGCGGTGGCGCACGGCCAACTCGGCAATCTCGAGCGCGCGATCGGCGTGGCGCATCGCGGTGATCAGCTGCCCGGTACGAATGAATCCACCGCTCGCGTCGATGGCCTCCATGCCCTGCTCCAGGCCATCTTGAACTGCTTCGACAACCTCGTCGAGCGTGAGACCAAGCTTGAGGTGTTGCTCTGGCGCATAGCGAACCTCGCCATAAACGACGCCGTCGGCGGCAAGGTCAAAGACGAACTCCTTGGCGACGCGGGTCAATGCCTCGCGGGTTTGCATGACCGCGGTGGTGTGGTCGAAGGTCTGCAGGTAGCGCGGCAGAGAGCCAGAGTTGGCCGACTCGGCAAACCAGCGACCGAGCGAGGCGGCATCCTTGGCTGGCAACTGGTGGCCCACGGCGTCGGCAAGTTCGATGATGGTCTGCGGGCGCAGGCCGCCATCCAGGTGATCGTGCAGCGAGATTTTGGGCAGCGCCTTGATGTCGATTCGTTTCACGGTTTCTCTCTTCTGCCTCAGTTGTTTGATGCCGCAAAAATCATGGTGCGGCCAGCGATGATGTCGTCTCGAATCGAAGCGATGGTGTCTGCGGTGTTGCCAACCCACGGCACCTTCTGTTCGGCGACCAGAGACACCCCGCCATTGCCCAGCGTGGTGGTGAAGTCGTATGGGCCGCGCAGCTGGTCCAAACTGCCAAAGGATTCACCAACGATGTTGAGCAAGTAGCTCTTCAAGTTGAATCTGATCGAACTGAGAATGGCACCCTGGTGACCGTTGAATGCCACGAGCTTTGACCAGTCGCCGCCAACGCCGATGATCCGAGGTCTCGGGCCCGCCTGAGTCGAATCGAAATCGTCAACGAACTTTGCCGCGTTGGATCCGACGAATGGCACAATCACGTCTGCCGAAGACTCGACCTGTCTCTGGGCAATCTTGAGCGCACCAAACTCGACACCGGCGCTCTGTGAAATCTGCCACAGCTTGGTGTCTTCGGTCTCGGCACCCAGAACGCGAACCGAAGTGTTGGTTGCCGCCGCATAGCGTTCGGCTCCCTGCTTGAAGGCGGCCATAAGGTTGAGCGCGTTGTCAAAGTTGGCCGCGGCGAAGGTTCCGATCACCTTGGAGGTGCTCTGCGCTGCGGCCAGGTAGCCAGCGAGGTATGCGCCCTGGGTCGCATCCAGGTGAATGATCGTTAGATTGGCCGCTCGATTCTCGAGTGCCTTGCCACCACCGAAGTTAATGAAACGAGCCTCCCGATGGCGAAGCGCAAAAGCGTTAGCCGTTGGCAGAATCGTCGAGCCAACGCTAAAGATCAGGTTGCAGCCCTTGCCGAGCAAGGCGCGAAACTTAGCGCTTACCTGCCTTGGCTCGGCCCACGAAGCCACCGAGGTTGCGTGAATGTGCACGCCGCTAACCACCTCGGCCTGAACCAGCGAATACTCGAGCTCCTGATTGATTCCGTTGACTGCGGCCGAGTCGGTCTGGGTGAGCAGGCAGGCGGTCACGTTTACCGGCGTAGCACTGGGATACACCGTGGCAGGGGCGCAACCCGAGAGCGCCAAAAGCAACGCGGATGAGACCGCGAGACTGCCCAGTTTGCGCATAGCCACAGAAGCCCTCCGGCCAAAAGTTTTCGACATTCAGACTATTAGAAACAGCCGAGTGCCACGTTCAAGATTTAACGCGAAAGTTACATTCGCGAATCGCATTCGAAAGCGACGAAGGGCAAACTAGAAAGTGGATGACCTCAATGGCGCGGTCATCCACCTTAAAACCGGCTAAAGAACCTCAGAGTGGCCGGTGGCCCGAAGTGCGTCAACCAGGGCCTTCACGCGCTGGGCATTCTCTTTGTTAGTCACCAGCAGGGCATCCGGGGTATCGACCACGATGATGTCATCCAGGCCAATCAGGGCAATGAGCCTGTTCGTTTCAGAAACCAGGATGCCGTTCGACGAGTCGGCGAGAACCTTGGCGTTGCCCAAGACCGCCAGGTTGCCTTTGCGGCCCTGAGACTGCAGCTCGGCAATGGCGGCAAAGTCGCCGACGTCATGCCAATCAAAGCGGCCTGGCACAACCGCAACCAAGCCCTCCTCGGCAGCCGGTTCGGCAACCGAGTAGTCGATCGCGACCTTCTTGAGGGTCGGCCAAATCTTGTTGATTGCCTTGGTGCGGCCGGGGGTGTCCCAGATCTCTGCGAGCTCGAGAATCGAGGCGTGCAGCTGTGGCTCGGTCTTGGCCAACACATCGAGCAACAGTTGCGCTGGCGTAATGAACATGCCGGCGTTCCAGAGATACTCGCCCGAATCCACGTATTTCTTGGCAACGCGGATGTTTGGCTTCTCGACAAACTTGCGAACCGCGGCAGCGCTCGGCGCGCCAGCGACATCAAGAGCGTCGCCCACGCGAATGTAGCCGAAGCCAACCGAAGGTTCGGTTGGCTCGATGCCGATGACGACGATCTTGTTGGTCGCTGCCAGCTCAACGGCTTCGCGCACGGCGGCGGCAAACTTTTTATCCTCGGTGATCACGTGGTCTGCGGCGAACGAACCGATGATCACATCGGGTTCGCGTCGAAGCAGCACCGCCGCCGCCAGCGCGATGGCTGCCGTCGAGTCGCGCGGCGAGCGCTCAAGCAGCAGGTTCGCTGCGCCAAGCTCGGGAATCTGCTCAAGCACCGCATCCTCGTGGGCTTCGCCAGTCACGACCAGGATTCGATCGCGGCCGCTCAGCGGTTCGAGGCGGTCCCAGGTGTCTTGAAGAAGGGTCTGGCCAGAACCGGTCAGGTCATGCAAAAACTTTGGTGCCGAAGCCCTCGAAAGTGGCCACAGTCGGCTACCGATTCCACCCGCCGGAATCACGCTGTGAAAGCGTGCCATGGGCTCGCGCTGAGTAGTCATATCAATAAAGACCCTATCGGGAATGGGTTTAGACTTGAACAGGTTGACGACATTCCAAGTCTTATTTAGCAAGACTCTGAGTCCAACCGAATGCCAATCAGGCGCCATTCAAGGAGGATTTTCGTGCCATCGAAACCAGCTGGAACCCTTTATAGGGGCAAAGTCGGAATGTGGTCTTGGGTTTTGCACCGAATCACCGGTGTCGCAATCTTCTTCTTCCTCCTCGTTCACATCATGGACACCGCGCTGGTGCGAATCGATCCAGCCGCCTACAACGGCGTGATCGGCACCTACAAGACCCCAATCATTGGCCTAGGTGAGCTCGGCCTGGTTGCCGCAATCCTGTTTCACGCGCTCAACGGCATCCGCGTTATTTTGATCGACTTCTGGCGCAAGGGTGCGAAATACCAGAACGTCATGTTTTGGATCGTCGTCGGCCTCGCCGCACTTCTCTTCTTGGGCTTCGCCCCACGTCACCTGATGAACGTCTTCGGCGCGCACTAAGGCTAGGTAGAACACATGAGCGTAATCATCGAACAACCAAAGAGCCCGCGCAGCCGCAAGGCCGCCAACTGGGAGAAGCGCGGATGGATGTACATGCGCGTCTCCGGCGTGCTGCTGATCGTGCTGATTTTTGGCCACCTCTTCGTGAACCTGTTCACCGGTGAGGGCATCCACCAGATCGACTTCGCCTTCGTTGGCGGCAAGTGGTCGAACCCGTTCTGGCAGGTCTGGGACGTCACCATGCTTTGGCTCGCCCTGATTCACGGCACCAACGGCATGCGCACCCTGGTCAACGACTACACCGACCGCGAGGGCCTTCGCAAAACCCTGAACTGGCTGCTCTGGATCGTCTGCGGCGCGCTAATCGTGCTTGGCACCCTGGTTGCCACCACCTTCGATCCATGCCCGACAGGCGCGGCGGCAAACCTCCTGCCTTCGTTCTGCCCAATCATGGCCCACTAAGCCTCCCCCCGCCCACAACAACGATTCGCTAAGCGACCGATTGGACCCCAAGTGACTTCGCCAAAGATTCACCAGCACCAGTACGACGTTGTAATCGTCGGCGCCGGTGGCGCTGGAATGCGTGCCGCCATCGAGGCCGGCCCACACGCCAAGACCGCGGTTATCTCAAAGCTATTTCCGACCCGCTCGCACACCGGAGCCGCCCAGGGCGGAATGGCAGCAGCCCTCGCCAACGTTGAAGAAGACTCGTGGGAGTGGCACACCTTCGACACCGTCAAGGGTGGCGACTACCTGGTTGACCAGGATGCAGCAGAGATCCTCGCCAAGGAATCGGTTCAGGCCGTCATCGACCTAGAGAACATGGGTCTGCCGTTCAACCGCACCCCAGACGGCAAGATCGATCAGCGCCGCTTCGGTGGCCACACCCGCGACCACGGCAAGGCGCCCGTTCGTCGTTCTTGCTACGCAGCCGACCGCACCGGCCACATGATTCTGCAGACCCTGTATCAAAACTGCGTCAAGCTGGGCATCGAGTTCTACAACGAGTTCTACGTTCTCGACATGGTTATGAACACCGTGGATGGCGTCGAGCGCCCATCCGCCGTGGTTGCATACGAGCTCGCCACCGGCGACATCCACGTCTTTCAGGGCAAATCGATCATCTTTGCAACCGGTGGTTTCGGCAAGATCTTCAAGACCACCTCAAACGCGCACACCCTCACCGGTGACGGCGTTGGCATCATCTGGCGCAAGGGCCTGCCGCTCGAAGACATGGAGTTCTACCAGTTTCACCCAACCGGTCTTGCCGGTCTAGGCATCTTGCTTTCTGAAGCCGCTCGCGGTGAAGGTGGCATCTTGCGCAACGCATCGGGTGAGCGCTTCATGGAGCGCTATGCACCGACCATCAAAGACCTTGCACCACGCGACATGGTTGCGCGTGCGATGGCAAACGAGGTTCGCGAAGGTCGCGGCGCTGGTCCGAACAAAGACTATGTATTGCTCGACCTAACTCACCTGCCACCAGAGGTGATTGACGCAAAGCTTCCTGACATCACCGAGTTCGCTCGCACCTATCTCGGCGTTGAGCCATACACCGAACCAGTTCCGGTGTTCCCTACCGCGCACTATGCGATGGGTGGAATTCCAACCAACATCAAGGCAGAGGTCCTTCGCGACAACAAGACCGTGGTTAAGGGACTCTATGCCGCCGGCGAATGC
>JBEGJS010000055.1:0-7382 GCA_041184485.1 Actinomycetota bacterium
CCGACGGAGAGCTCGACCGCACCGAGTGGCTCACCGAGTTCTACTTTGGCAGCGAAAAGGTCAAGCAGCAGGCCGCCGACGGTTCGACCGACGGCTCGGGCCTGCGCTGGACGGCCGAGCACATCCTCGATCAAGACAACAAGCAGATTAACTCTTTTGCAATCGACGACGAAATCACCCTGCGCACCGGGCAGTACGGGCCATACCTCGAGATTTATGGCGAGCCGGGCAAAGATGGAGCCGACGAAAACGGGCGCAGGATCATCAATATTCCAGAGGGCATGGCGCCCGATGAACTCAGCGCCGAAAAGGCGCGCGAGCTAATCGATGCTCCGGTTCTCACCGAAAAGGTGTTGGGCGTTGACCCAGCAACTGGCTTCGACGTCGTGCTCAAGGATGGCCGCTACGGCCCATACGTGATTCTCAATGACCCCGCCGCCGACAAGCCAAAGACCGGCTCGCTGTTCAAGACCATGAACGCTCTCGAGCTGACACTAGACGACGCGCTGAAGCTGCTTTCGCTGCCTCGCACCGTGGGCATCGACCCAGAGACCGGCAAAGAGATTACCGCGCAAAACGGCAAGTTCGGCCCTTACCTGCGCAGGGGAACCGACTCGCGTTCGCTCGAGAGTGAAGAGCAGATTCTGACCATCACGCTCGATGAGGCCGTGGCACTTTATGCGCTGCCGAAGTATGGCGCACGCAAGACCGCGGCCACCCCGCTCAAGGAATTCGGCGTTGACCCGGCCAGCGAGCTGCCGGTAGTGGCAAAGTCGGGCCAGTTTGGTTCGTACGTCACCGACTCGGTGATCAACGCCACGATTCCAAAGGGCCAGACCATCGACGACCTGAGTTCTGAAGAGGCATTCGAACTCCTGGCAATTCGTCGCGAAAAGCTCGGGCTCAAGCCTGGCGAGGCAGCGCCAAAGGTTGGTAGGGGAGGCCGCAAGGCTGCTGCACCGGCCCGAACCGTCAAGCGTGGAACCACCCGAAAGAAGTAACGTGAGCGAGACCAAGGGCCTTTTCATCACCTTCGAGGGAATCGACGGTGTTGGCAAGAGCACCCAGCTGGCTGCGCTCGAGCAGTATCTGCTCGACGCGGGGGCCAGTGTGGTGCGCACCCTCGAGCCCGGCGGCACCTCGCTCGGGCGCGAAATCCGCCAAGTCTTGTTGCACGGAGGAGATGTCGCGCCACGAGCCGAGGCGCTGCTGTATGCGGCAGACCGCGCCCACCACGTGGCGACCGTCGTGCGACCTGCGCTCGAGAGCGGTCACGTCGTGTTGAGCGACCGCTACCTTGACTCTTCGGTCGCCTATCAGGGCGGTGGGCGCGACCTCTCGGCCGACAAGATCCGAGAACTCTCGCTCTGGGCCACCGGCAATCTGCTGCCTCACCTCACCGTGCTGCTAGACATGGATGCCGCCAAAGCCGCGGCCCGTCGCAGCCAAACCGGGGCAGCCCCGGATCGCCTCGAACGAGAGAAAATCGACTTCTTCGAGTCTGTTCGTCAGGCATTCTTGGCGCTCGCAGACGCCGAACCAGAGCGGTTTCTCGTCATCGACGCCGAACAGCCCCAAGACCTTCAGCAAGAGCAGATTCGCGCCAGGGTCGACCAGCTTCTGGAGGCCTAGGCGTGGCCAACAGCATCGACTTCGCCCCTGTCTGGGCCGAGCTTCGCGGCCAGCCCGAGGCCGTTGAACAACTAGCAGCAGCGGTTAGAAACAAGGATGCCGGCGTGCACCACGCCTGGCTCTTCACCGGCCCACCGGGCAGCGGGCGATCCAACCTGGCACACGCCTTTGCAGCCGCGCTACTTTGCCCCGAGGGTGGCTGCTCGACCTGCAAATCCTGCGTCATGGCAGCCGCCGGAACCCACCCAGACATCGAGATTCTCGCCACCGAGCGCGTGCAAATCAGCATCCAAGAGGTTCGAGACATCGTCTCCAACTCGTACCTTGGTGGTTAGATGGGCAGCTATCGCATCCTGATTATCGAAGACGCCGATCGCATGCAAGACCACGCATCTAACGTGCTCCTAAAGTCGCTCGAGGAGCCACCGGCGAACACAATCTGGATGCTCTGCGCGCCATCTGAGGCAGACATGCTGCAGACCATTCGCTCGCGCGTTCGTCGGGTCGGGCTCAAGGTTCCGGCGGTCAACGACGTTGCCGCGCTGCTGGTCGAACGAGACGGAATCGACCTTGCTACCGCCCAGCGCGCCGCCGCCGAGGCCCAGAGTCACGTTGGCATGGCTCGCCGCTTGGCCACCTCGGCCGATGCTCGCAACCGCCGTCAAGACACACTGCGACTCGCGCTGGCAATAGACACCGTGACCTCGGCCGTCTTGGCCGCCGAGCGCTGGCTAGACATCGCCAAAAAAGACGCAGACGCGCTCACGAAAGAGCGCGATCTTGAAGAGCACGAGCAGCTGCTTCGCACCATGGGGTTAGCCCCCGGCGACACGATTCCCCCGGGGCTTCGCACGGCCTTCAAGAACCTCGAGGAATCACAAAAACGTCGAGCCCAACGCAGCCTTCGCGACGGCATCGACCGCATCATGGTCGATTTGCTAGCTCTTTATCGCGACGTCTTGATGGTTCAGCTCGATTCGAACAGCCCCCTCGTCAACGAGTTTTTGAAGCCGCAAATCGAGGCATCGGCGCGTGCCTCGACCGCCGCCGCAACTATCGACAAACTCGATGCCATCGCTCAGGCCCGCGTGCGCATCGACTCCAACGTTCGCGACCTGCTCGCCCTCGAGGCGTTGGCGGTTCAGTTGCGCCAAGGGGTAAAGAGAAAATGACACGTCTCAAGTCCTCGATTCGCTCCCTCACTGCCCTCTTTGCGGTCTCTTTTCTTGCCGTCGGTTGTGCCCAACTGCCGCAGGATGCCCCTGCAGTGGCGGGTACAAACTTAACCGCCGGCGTCTCGGCGAACCTTCTGCCGTTCTACAACCAAAAGGTTTCTTGGTCTTCGTGCTTCACCACCATGAAGTGCGGCACGGTCAAGGTGCCGATGGACTGGGCGAACCCTGGCACCGCAACCCTGAACCTTGCCGTGATTTATCACGACCCGACAGGTTCATCCTTGGGGTCACTCTTTATGAACCCTGGCGGCCCCGGCGGTTCTGGCTACGACTTCATCCGCGACTCGCTCAGCTCGGCGGCCAGCGCGGCCGTGGTCAAGCGCTACCGAATGGTCGGCTGGGACCCTCGCGGTGT
Organism: Actinomycetota bacterium; assembly: GCA_041184485.1. Lineage (GTDB taxonomy): Bacteria > Actinomycetota > Actinomycetes > Actinomycetales > Microbacteriaceae > Rhodoluna. The sequence continues at coordinate 3,223 of JBEGJS010000055.1, forward strand.
CGGCAAGAGCGACCCGGTCAAGTGTTATGGCCCCAAGGCAACCGACAGCCTGCTCTATGACGTGAGCGGCTACCCCGCAAACAGCGCCAAAGACCTAGCCGCATCCAAGGCCCAGCAACTCTCATTCTTGGCTGCCTGCAAAAAGAACACCGGCACCAAGCTCGCCTACGTCGATACCGTCTCGGCATCGCGAGACATGGACATTCTTCGCGTCGTCATGGGCGAGCCAAAGCTGAACCTGCTCGGCTACTCCTACGGCACCTTCTTGGGAGCCACCTACGCGACGCTGTATCCGCAGAATGTTGGCAAGTTCGTGCTCGACGGGGCAACCGACCCCACCGTTTCAGACGAACAGCAGAGCCTGAACCAGCTCTTCGGATTCGACTCGGCCTTCAAGGCCTACATCGCTCAGTGCATCGGGCAAAAGACCTGCCCGCTCTATGGGCTGACGCAGGCCACCGCGATCAAGCGCATCCAGGGTTTGCTACTGAAGCTTGAAACGACCTCGCTGCCGACCCAGGATGGACGCCGTCTCACCGCCGCTGGCGCGCTGACCGGCATGCTCTTCACGCTCTACTCGAAGACTTATTGGAAGTACCTGACTCAGGGCCTAAGCCAGGCATTCAACGGCGATGGCTCGACGCTGATTCTGCTTGCCGACGCCTACAACGGCAGAAACGAGGATGGCAGCTACTCGGGCAACGAGCTCGAGGCAAACGTCGCCGTGAACTGTCTCGACAACCGATCGTCGAGCAAAACAGCAGACATGATTGCGCAGAACGCCAAGGTCATGGCAACGAGCCAACTACTCGGCCGCTACTGGAAGTGGGGCGGGCTCGGCTGCCTCGGTTGGCCAAAGGCCCACACCGTTTCACCCAAGAGCTACGCCGCCACGGGCGCTGGACCCATCCTGGTTTTGGGCACCACGAATGACCCCGCCACCCCTTACAAGCAGTCAGTGCACATGGCGCAGGTCATCTCGAGCGCGCACCTGATCACTCTGCACGGCGAGGGCCACACCGCTTATATTCAGGGCAACGCCTGCGTTGATAAGGCCGTAGACGCGTATCTTCTCAACGGAACCGTGCCGGCGAAAGACCCTGACTGCAAATAGGAATGGTCGCGACCGTTTCGAGTTAGACCACGTGTGAGCAAAACTAAAAACAACCGCGTTCAAGAGGCACTTTCGCTTCGATTTAGGCGGCTGCTGTCGAGTGCTCCCGACGGTGTTCCGCCGTGGATTGAGGTAATAGGTCGCGGCGACGAGCCCGGACTCTACGTGCCAACCGATGCGCCCTGGGTCGTACACCGCGACTTTGGCACCCTCGTCGGCGGCATCCGCGCTTTGCTGATGCAGGCGCTTCACCCGGGCACTCTCGCCGGTGTAGCCCAGCACTCGCGCTATGAGCAGGATGCGCTCGGTCGCCTGGCCGGCACGATTCGCTGGCTCACGGTGACGACGTTCGGATCTCACACCGCGGTTGCCGAAGAAGCGTCGCGCGTCAACCGGCTGCACACACGAGTCACGGGAGAGTACGAGACCCCGGCGGGAGAACGGCGAGACTACCGCGCAGCCGACGTCGACCTGCTGCTCTGGGTGCACCTTGCCTTCACCGACTCGTTTCTCACCGCGCATGAGTGGTTCTCTTGGCAGCCGATTCCCGGCGGCGGCGACGCGTATGTCGAGCAGTGGGCCAGATCTGTCGCCCCGCTCGGCCTAGCCAAGGCTCCCAAGTCTCGAGCCGAGCTCGATGCCGCCATCCGTTGGTATCTCGACAACAACAAGCTCGCTGTCACCGACTCGACCCGCAACGTTGTGGCCTTCATCAAAAACCCACCACTCGGATGGGGCGCAAAGCTCGTCTACCGGCTGCTGTTTTTGGCCGCCACCACATCGCTCGAGCCGGAGTTTCGCGAACTTCTCGGCCTGCCCGCCGGCCATCCGCGATTGGTGCGCTTCTTTACTCGGGCCACCTTGCGGTTCATCCGCTTTGCCATTGGGCCCGAGTCGCCAATCGAAGAGGCCGGCCTTGCTCGGCTCAAGCGCATCGGCGCTATTTAGTTCACATTTTTGTTTTTTTGCGCTAACTTGCACTTGTATCCACTAAGGGGGGCCAAGTGACTAATAAAACTTTGCGATTCTCGGCAGTCGCCGCTGCAGCAGTGCTTTTGGGCGGTTTTGCCATTCAGCAAACGGCGAATGGTGCCGCACCAACCACACACATTTATGCATGCGTAAAGGGCGGTGTTCTATCGAGCGTGCAGACCAAGCCAGCAAAGTGCAAGTCTGGCTTCAAGGCGATCAGCTGGGGCACAAAAGGGGCTGTCGGTGCCACTGGCGAAACTGGCCCCCAGGGCGATTCAGGTCCAAGTGGAGTCGCCGGTCCTGCCGGCCCTCAGGGTCCTGCTGGCCCTCAGGGTCCTGCTGGTCCGACCGGGGCCTCGGGCGACAGCTACTTTTTATATGACAGTTCCGGTGCGCCACTTTATACCTATAGCCCCGCTCTCGACATGGTCTACGTGGGTGGTCAGTGGCGTTGGATCAACGCTGTTGAAAAAGCAGTTGTAGTGGCTGGTGAGATCCAATCACGTCAGGCTCTCAGACTAAATACCGGATACCAGTCACAAGATTTGAGCACCGACTCATCTCTGTATTTTTTGAAAGCAGATTGTGTAGGTACCGCGTACGGAGCAGACAATTTGTCTGACACCGCAGTAATTGGAGGAGACACGCACTCATACCAGTGGGGCAAGTTGGCCATCCTGGAATTCACTGGCCCTGTCTATACAACCTCAAACTGGGTGCTCGTAAACAACAACTGGACTCGAAAGTTCACCACAAGATTTGTGAGTGCCATGGATCACTCTGGAGAATGCAGAACAGTGACTAACCCAGACGAGTACGGGGTCAAAGTTCGAAAAGCTACCTTCTATCAGACTGAATCTGACTACTTGAGCAATAGCACCAACAAGCCAATTGATGTTGTTGGTGGATACATCAGGTACGCGGGTAAGTAGGGGCGATGCGCCTGGGGTGAATATCTCGAGGCTCAAGCGCATCGGCGCTATTGACTAAACTAGGACTCGCCTTAGCGCACGCCACCCTAGCTCAGTCGGTAGAGCAGCTCCCTCGTAAAGAGCAGGTCAGGAGTTCGATTCTCCTGGGTGGCTCCACGAGACTCTAAGGAACCCGATGAACGCCAACGACCTCGCACTCGTGCTCGCCGTGTTTCTGGCGGCCGCCGTCGAGTCGGTTGAGGCCGTGACGATTGTGCTTGCGGCGGGAACCGCGCGCGACTGGCGCTCTGCGCGCCAAGGCGTGGCCGCCGCACTGCTAACCCTCGCAGCGATAGTCGCCGTGCTCGGCCCTGCCATTGCAGTTTTTCCCATCGATTCGATCAGGCTCGCGGTTGGCGCGCTGCTTCTGCTGTTTGGCCTGCAATGGCTGCGCAAGGCGACGCTGCGCGCGAGTGGCTTCAAGCCACTTCACGACGAGGATGCGATCTTTCGCGAAGAGCTAGCGGCCGCAAAGGCCGCCCGCGGCGAAAAGCGCGCTGGCATCGACGACTGGTATGCCTTCACCCTGGCCTATAAGGGTGTTCTGCTCGAAGGCCTCGAGGTGGTCTTCATCGTGCTCACGTTTGGTGCGCTGCAAAACCGCATCGCGCTCGCGGCAGGGTCCGCCATCGCCGCGGTTCTGATCGTGTCGATAGTCGGCATCCTGGTTCACAAGCCTCTGGCGCGAGTGCCCGAGAACACTATGAAGTTTGTCGTCGGCCTAACCCTGACCACCTTCGGCATCTTCTGGGCTACCGAAGGCACCGGCGTAGTCTGGCCATGGGGAGACGCCACCCTCGTGGCCATCTTGCTGCTGGTCGCCGCCAAGTGCGCCGGTCTGGTGTGGTTGCTGCGCCGACGTCACTCCGCCCAACTCGCCGCCGGCCTCACCCCGAAGGCAAAGCTCGCCCGCCAACCCAAGCTGCCAAAGCCCATCCAGTTTGTTTATGACTTTGTCGTGAGCGATGACTGGCCGACCGCTGTTGTGCTCTACCTGGCGCTAGTTGCAAGCGCGATTCTGGCAGCGCAGGGCACACCGGTGCTCTGGCTCGTTGGATTCGCCGTGGTCGCGATTCACGCGCTGCGACTGATTCGTTTCAGCC
>JBEGJS010000056.1:0-9994 GCA_041184485.1 Actinomycetota bacterium
AAGGTCGTCACCACCAACTCGGCGACGCTGGTCAACAAGGGCCTCGAGCTGATTGAGGCCCACCTGCTTTTCGATATTCCGCTTGAGCGCATCGAGGTCACCGTGCACCCGCAGTCGGTCGTGCACTCGATGGTCGAGTTTGTCGATGGTTCGACGATGGCGCAGTGTTCGCCGCCTGACATGCGCCTGCCGATCGCCCTGGGTATCTCGTGGCCAGACCGCGTGCCGGGTGCCGCGAGCGCTGTCGACTGGACCAAGTCGCACTCGTGGACCTTCGAACCGCTCGACGAATCCGTCTTTGGCGCAGTTGCCCTCGCCCGCAAGGTCGCGAGTGCCGGCAAGACCTACCCGGCGGTTTACAACGCCGCCAACGAGCAGGCGGTCGAGGCCTTTCACGCCGGCATCCTGCGCTTCGACCAGATCGTCGAGCTGGTTGAGCGGGTCGTCGACGCGCACGAACCAGAGGCAGAGCTCAGCCTCGAGGCCGTTTTGGCGGCGGAGGTCTGGGCTCGCAATCGAGCCGACGCAACCATCGCGACCGCTTGCTAGTCATCAGAACTTTGTCAGCGGCAGGGGTTAGGTTTAGCGCATGAACGAGACTCTCTGGTACATCGGCGGCGTCGTGTTCTTGGTGCTCGGCATCATGGTCTCGATTGGTTTGCACGAGTTCGGGCACATGATTCCCGCCAAGCGTTTCGGCATTCGTGTGCCGCGCTACGCCATCGGCTTCGGCCCAAAACTCTTCAAAAAGACCATCGGTGAGACCGAGTATTCGTTCAACCTGATTCCGCTCGGCGGCTTCATCACCATGATCGGCATGTATCCGCCCAACGCTGGCAGCGTCGACGACAGCAAGCGCCGCTTCGGCTCGATCATCAGGCAGGCCCGCGAGGCGCACTCCGAATTCATCCAGGATGGCGACCAGGCTCGCATGTTCTATCGGCTGCCGATGTTGAAGCGGGTCACCGTGATGTTTGGCGGGCCGTTCATGAACCTGGTTCTGGCGGTTATTTTCTTCGGCGTTGCCTTTAGCGCAATCGGCACCTGGCAAGAGACCAATGGGGTTCAGGTCGTTGTGCCGTGTGTTAGCCAGATGCAAAACCCTTCGGTCTCGTGCACCACGCAAGACGCAAAAACTCCGGCGGCTGCGGCTGGCCTTCGGGCGGGCGACCGAATCCTTTCGGTAGATGGCGAGCGCACTCCAAGCGCAGACGTTGTTCGAGCAGCCATCACCGCCGGCGGAATCAAGCCACACGCTCTGACGATCGCGTCGGCAAACGGTCAAAATCGCATGCTAAACGTGACTCCGAGCCTGGTTTCGATGCCGGTCTACGACCGCGACACGGGCAAGCAGGCCATCGACGGCAAGGGCAATCCAATAACGCAGGCCCGGCCGATCATCGGCATCGAGTTTGCGGTGGCGCGTCAGCAGCAGCCGATCTCGACCGCGTTCGAGATCACGGGCCAGACGGTGACGTCTACGGCCTCGATGATCGCGCAACTTCCAACGCAGATGGGTTCGCTAATCGTCGGGCTATTCGATGGAAACGGCAGGGCAGCCGACTCGCCGGTGTCGATCGTCGGCATCGGCCAGATGGCTGGCCAGGCAGCGAGCGCTCCGAACGCAGACCTTCTCGACAAGCTGGCCGGCAACTTCTTCTTGCTGGGTTCGCTAAACGTGGCGCTTTTCACATTCAACCTCGTGCCGCTTTTGCCGCTCGACGGTGGGCACATCGCGTCGGTCGCCTACGAGGCGGTCAAACGGGCGATCTTTAGGTTGCGCAAGAAGCCGTGGCCAGGCCCGGTCGACACCGCCCGACTCGCCCCGCTGAGCCAGGCGGTCTTTCTCGCACTGTTTCTGATGGGGCTCATCGTGATCGTGGCCGACTTCGCCAGCCCGGTCTCGATGCGCTAGACGCTTATGCTTAAGGCACATTCGAATCGAAATCGGGAGCAGACTTGCCTGCAGTAAACCTCGGTCTTCCGAAGACCCCACCACCAGTTTTGGCTCCTCGTCGCAAGACCAGGCAGATCATGGTCGGCAAGGTCGCAGTGGGCGGAGACGCGCCAATCTCGGTGCAGTCCATGTGCACCACCAAGACCACCGACGTCAACGAAACCCTTCAGCAGATTGCCGAGCTCACCGCATCGGGCTGTGACATCGTTCGCGTTGCCGTGCCAAGCCAGGATGACGCCGACCGCCTGCACCTCATTGCGCGCAAGTCGCAGATTCCGGTCATCGCCGACATTCACTTTCAGCCCAAGTACGTATTTCAGGCGATCGATGCCGGTTGCGGTGCGGTTCGAGTCAACCCTGGCAACATCCGTCAGTTTGACGACCAGGTCGGCGCTATCGCCAAGGCGGCCAAGGATGCTGGCGTCTCGATTCGCATCGGCGTGAACGCGGGTTCGCTAGACCCTCGACTGCTGCAAAAGTATGGCAAGGCAACCCCCGAGGCTCTGGTTGAGTCGGCGGTCTGGGAGGCCAGCCTCTTTGAGGAGCACGACTTTCACGACTTCAAGATCTCGGTCAAGCACAACGACCCCGTGGTCATGGTTCGTGCTTACGAGCTCCTCGCCGAGCGCGGCGACTGGCCACTTCACCTCGGTGTGACCGAGGCGGGCCCGGCGTTTCAGGGCACCATCAAGTCATCGGTTGCGTTTGGTGCGCTGCTCAGCAAGGGCATTGGCGACACCATCCGCGTTTCGCTCTCTGCGCCACCCGTCGAAGAGATCAAGGTTGGCTCGCAGATTCTCGAGTCGCTCAACCTGCGCCCGCGCAAGCTCGAGATTGTCTCTTGCCCATCGTGTGGTCGCGCCCAGGTTGACGTTTACAAGCTGGCCAACGACGTGACCAGCGGTCTCGAAAAGATGACCGTGCCGCTTCGAGTTGCCGTCATGGGCTGTGTTGTCAACGGACCCGGCGAGGCTCGCGAGGCCGACCTCGGTGTGGCATCGGGCAACGGCAAGGGCCAGATCTTCGTCAAGGGCGAGGTCATCAAGACCGTGCCAGAAGACCAGATCGTGGCGACCCTGATCGAAGAGGCAAACCGCATCGCGGCCACCATGGACCCTGCCCTCGTCGGCAGCCCTCAGGTAGTAGTCGCACAAAAGGATTAGCGCTCGGCGGGTAACATAGCCGTTATGCCTATCCGTCTTTCATCACTTTTCTTGCGCACCTTGCGCGAAGACCCGGCCGAGGCCGAGGTTCAAAGCCACAAGTTGCTGCTGCGCGCCGGCTACATTCGCCGCGCCGCCCCCGGTGTCTACACCTGGCTGCCGCTTGGCCTCGCAGTGAAGGCGAAGATCGAGAAGGTCGTTCGCGAAGAGATGGCCAACGCCGGCGCCCAAGAGGTGTTCTTTCCGGCCCTGCTGCCTCGTGAGCCATTCGAGGCCACCGGTCGCTGGACAGAATACGGCGACAACCTGTTTCGCCTTCAAGACCGCAAGAAGGCCGATTACCTCCTAGCGCCAACGCACGAAGAGATGTTCACCCTGCTGGTCAAAGACCTTTATTCGTCTTACAAAGACCTACCGCTGGCGCTCTATCAGATTCAGAACAAGTACCGCGATGAGGCCCGCCCCCGCGCCGGTCTGCTGCGCGGTCGCGAGTTCGTCATGAAAGACGCCTACTCGTTTGATGTCACGGATGAGGGCCTGCGCGCGGCATACCAGGCGCAGCGCGATGCCTACGAGCGCATCTTCACGAGGCTCGGCGTCGAGTACGTGATCGTCAAGGCCGACGCCGGCGCGATGGGCGGTTCGGCATCCGAGGAATTCCTCAGCCCAAGCCCGATCGGCGAAGATACCTTCGTGCGTTCGCCGGGCGGATACGCTGCCAACGTCGAGGCAGTGGCAACGCCGGTGCCGGCATCCCTGCCAATCGAAGGCCAGCCGGCTGCCGTCGTGCACGACTCGCCAAACACGCCAACCATCAAGGCCCTGGTTGACCTCGCGAATGCGAGCGTGCCGCGAGCCGATGGTCGCGAGTGGACCGCCGCCGACACCCTCAAGAACGTAGTGCTCGCATTGACCTCGCCAGAGGGCAAGCGCTCGCTGGTCGTAGTGGGCATTCCCGGTGACCGCGAGGTCGACGCCAAGCGCGCAGAGGCAGCCTTTGCGCCAAACGACGTCGAGCCGGCCACCGAAGAGGACTTCGCAAAGAACCCCGGCCTGGTCAAGGGCTACATCGGCCCGGTCAAGGCGGGGCAGAAGGTTCTCGGCCTCGAGGGCTCAACCAAGATTCGCTACCTGCTCGACCCACGCGTAGTCGACGGAACAGCCTGGATTACCGGCGCAAACGAGTCCGAGAAGCACGTCTTCGACCTGGTCAAGGGTCGCGACTTTGAGGCCGATGGCACCGCCGACATCGCCGAGGTTCGCGCTGGCGACGAGGCTCCAGATGGCTCCGGCCCGCTCGAGCTTGCCCGCGGCATCGAAATCGGCCACGTCTTTCAGCTCGGCCGCAAATACGCCGAGGCACTCGACCTCAAGGTGCTCGACGAAAACGGCAAGCTCGTCACAGTCACCATGGGCTCCTATGGAATCGGTGTCACCCGCCTGGTTGCCGTTTTGGCCGAAGCCAACCACGACGAAAAGGGCCTGATCTGGCCAGCCGCGGTTTCGCCTGCAGATGTCTACATCGTTGCAGCCGGCAAGGATGAAGCGGTCTACGAGACCGCCGAAAAGCTGGCCAACGACATCGAGGCAACGGGCAAGACAGTCATCCTGGATGATCGCCTCAAGGTCAGCCCGGGCGTGAAGTTTGGCGACGCCGAACTCATCGGAGTGCCGAGCATCGTGATCGTTGGCAAGGGCCTCGAGAACGGCGAGGTTGACCTTTGGAACCGAGCCACGGGCGAGCGAGTTGCGGTCAGGTTAGAATCGGCTCTTGCAGAACTGTGCAAATAACTGAAAACTAACTAAAAAGGGAGGCGCCACATGGACATCGATATGAGGGCACTGAAACAACTAGAGCTCGACGACGCTATCCCATTTTCAGAACTGGTTCAGATCATTGAGGCGGCCGTCTTGGTTGCCTATCACAAGCACGTTGGCCTGCAGCCCAAGCGCGACGAGCCAGAGCGCTTTCGCGCCTCGCTAGACCAGAAGACCGGTCAGGTCACCATCTGGGGCAAAGAAGTCGACGAAGAGGGCAACCTCGGCAGCGAAGAGACCGAGGTCACGCCAGAGGGATTCGGCCGCATCGCCGCTTACTCGGCCCGCCAGGTCATCTCGAGCCGCCTGCGCGCGCTAAACGACGAGAACCTTTTGGGCGAGTTCACCGGCAAGGTCGGCGACATCGTCATGGGAACGATTCAGCAGGGCTCCAAGCCGCACATGATCGCGGTGAGCCTTGGCTCGATCGAAGGTGCGCTGCCCGCCGAAGAGCAGGTGCCTGGCGAAGACTATTCGCACGGCAAGCGCATCCGAGTTTTGATCGTCAACGTGAGCAAGGGCACCCGTGGTGGCCCCATCGTCACGCTTTCGCGTCGCCACCCAAACCTGGTGCGCAAGTTGTTCTCGCTCGAGGTGCCAGAGATTGCCTCGGGCGCCGTCGAGATCATGCAGGTCGCCCGCGAGGCAGGCCACCGCACCAAGATCGCCGTTCGCGCCAACCAGCCCGGCGTCAACGCCAAGGGCTCGTGCATCGGCCCACTGGGCCAGCGAGTTCGCGCGGTCTCGGCAGAGTTGAACGAAGAGAAGATCGACATCGTTGACTGGTCGCCAGACCTACCGGCCTTCGTAGCCCAGGCGCTCTCGCCAGCCAAGGTGACCTCGGCCTATTTGATTCCCTCGGATGACCCGAAGCTGCCGCACGTGCGCGCGCTTGTGCCGGACTATCAGTTCTCGCTCGCCATCGGCAAGGAGGGTCAGAACGTTCGTCTGGCCGCCCACCTGACCGGCGCCAAGATCGACATTCAGCCAGAGAGCATTCTCGACGAGTAGTTTCTGGTTGGCTCGCCTGCCCAGCAAGGCGAACCTAGACCAGAGACAAGCCAGGGGCTAGAATGGAACAAGTTAGAACCTGCGTTGGCTGTCGCCAGCGCGCCTCCCGAAATCAACTCCTTCGCGTGGTTTCCGATGCAAATCGGTTGAAGCCAGACGAGCGGGCAGTTTTTGCCGGGCGAGGCGCTTGGATACACGCAAACGAGGACTGTTTGAGGCTCGCCATCGAGCGTCGCGCATTCGGTCGAGCACTTCGACTGACACAGCAGACAGATCCGACAGAACTAATCGCATTTATCGAAAAGGTAGAAACGATGTTGGCCAAATAATGAGCAGCTCGAAATGAGTTCCCAACAGCAATAAAGGCCTGCCCTGCCTAGGGTTTGGCCCCTAGACAGGAGAAAAGTGGCGCTACCACGCGTATACGACATCGCTAAAGAGCTCGGTATTGATACCAAGGATGCTCTTGCGAAGCTCGAAGAACTCGGCGAATACGTCAAGTCGGGTTCATCAACAATTGCACCGCCGGTCGCTAAGCGACTGCGCGAGGCTTTTCCGAACGCCAAGCCAAAGGTCGAAGAGCCTAAGGCCGCACCTGCAGCACCCGCTGCGCCAGCACCTGCCGCTCCGGTAGCAGAGGCTCCGGCCGCTGCACCAGCAGCACCGGCCGCCGCAGCTCCTGCTGCACCTGCACCGGCTGCGCCAGCCCCGGCTGCACCGGCCGCCGCAGCACCTGCCGCTCCAGCCGCACCGGCTGCGCCAGCGGCATCGGGCTCGGCAACCGGCATCCCGCGTCCGGGCAACAATCCTTTCGCCTCGGCACAGGGTATGGGCATTCCTCGCCCGATGGCCCGCCCGGGCAACAATCCTTTCGCTCCATCGCAGGGCATGGGTCGCCCAGGCGGCCCAGGTCGTCCGGCCGGTGCCGGCGGTGCAGGCCGTCCAGGTGGCCCGGGTCGTCCGGCTGGTGCCGGCGGCGCTCCGCGTCCGGGTGGCTTTAGCCCACGTCCGGCCGGTGCCGGTGGCGCTCGTCCAGGCTTCGGCGGAGGCGCCCCAGGCGCTGGCGCAGGTGCCGGTGGCTTTAGCCGTCCAGGCGGCGGACCAGCAGGCGGCCGTGGCCGCGGCGTCGGCGGCGGAACCGCCGGTGCGTTCGGCAAGGGCGGTGCTCGCGGTTCGAGCAAGGCTCGCAAGTCGAAGCGCGCGAAACGCGAAGAGTACGAGCAGAGACAAGCCCCGAGCCTTGGTGGCGCGGTTGTTCCACGCGGAGACGGCACCACCGTGCTACGTCTGCGCCGCGGTGCGAGCATCCAAGACTTTGCCGACAAGATCGATGCCAATGCCGGTCAGCTCATCACCGTGCTGTTTCACCTCGGTCAGATGGCTACCGCAACCGCATCGCTCGACGAAGACACCTTTCAAATTCTCGGCCAGGAGCTCGGCTACCGCGTCGAGGTCGTGTCGCCAGAAGACGAAGAGCGCGAGCTGTTCGAGGGCTTCGGTCTCGACATCTCGACCGACTTTGACGAAGACGACGAGGATGAGCTCGAGGCTCGCCCGCCGGTAGTCACCGTCATGGGTCACGTTGACCACGGAAAGACCCGCCTGCTCGACTCGATTCGCAACGCGAACGTGCAGGCCGGCGAGGCCGGTGGCATCACCCAGCACATCGGTGCCTACCAGGTGCACGCAGTGCACGAGGGCATCGACCGCGCCATCACCTTCATTGACACCCCTGGTCACGAGGCGTTCACCGCCATGCGTGCCCGAGGTGCTCAGGTCACCGACATCGCCATCCTGGTTGTCGCTGCCGACGACGGCGTCATGCCACAGACCGTTGAGGCGCTGAACCACGCCCAGTCGGCTGGTGTGCCAATCGTCGTTGCCGTCAACAAGGTCGATAAGGCAGGCGCTAACCCAGCCAAGATTCGCCAGCAGCTCACCGAGTTCAACCTGGTTGCCGAGGAGTACGGCGGCGACGTCAGGTTCGTCGACGTATCGGCACTCACCGGCGCCGGCATCGAGAACCTTCTCGACGCCGTTCTGCTCACCGCAGACGCCGCGCTCGACCTGCGCGCAAACCCCAACAAGGATGCCCGCGGTGTCGCAATCGAAGCCAACCTCGACAAGGGTCGCGGCTCGGTTGCCACCGTGCTGATTCAGTCGGGAACCCTGCGCGTCGGAGACTCGATTGTCGCTGGTGCAGCCCACGGCCGCGTTCGTGCGATGTTCGACGAAAACGGCGAGCCAGTCACCGAGGCTACCCCGAGCCGCCCAGTTCAGGTTCTCGGTCTGCAGTCTGTGCCTCGTGCCGGTGACACCTTTGTGGTCACCGAGGATGAGCGTCAGGCCCGTCAGATCGCCGAGAAGCGCGAAGCCGCCGACCGCAACGCCCTGCTGGCCAAGACCCGCAAGCGCGTTAGCCTCGAAGACTTCACCAAGGCTCTCGAAGAGGGCAAGGTCGAGTCACTCAACCTGGTCATCAAGGGTGACGTTTCGGGTGCCGTCGAGGCCCTCGAAGACTCGTTGCTCAAGATCGAGGTCGACGATTCGGTTCAGCTCCGAATCATCCACCGCGGTGTTGGTGCGATCACCGAGTCGGACGTCAACCTGGCCACTGTCGACAACGCAATCATCATCGGCTTCAACGTTCGCCCTGACAACAAGGCGAAGGAGCGCGCAGACCGCGAGGGTGTCGACATTCGTCACTACAGCGTCATCTACGCGGCACTCGATGACATCGAGCAGGCGCTCAAGGGAATGCTCAAGCCAGAGTACGAAGAGGTTCAGCTCGGCACCGCAGAGGTTCGCGAATTGTTCAAGTCGTCGAAGGTTGGAACCATCGCCGGTTCGATCGTTCGCTCTGGTTCGATCAAGCGCAACTCGCAGGCACGCGTGCTTCGCGGTGGCGTCGTGATCGTCGACAACGTCAAGATCGAGTCGCTGAAGCGCTTTAAGGATGACGCAACCGAGGTCAAGACCGACTTCGAGTGTGGAATCGGCATCGGTGGTTTCAATGACCTTCAGCTCGAAGACATCATCGAGACCTTCGAAATGCGCGAGAAGCCTCGCGTCTAGTGAATTGCTAGGTGGTGGCGCCCTTCGGGGCGCCTCCGCCCGCTAGGAGTAAAAATGGTTGACCACGCTAGAGCCAGAAAGCTAGCCGAGCGCATAAAGGTGCTCGTTGCCGAGGCGCTCGAGAAGACCGTCAAAGACCCGGATCTTGGGTTTGTGACAATCACCGACGTGCGCGTGACCCCCGACCTTCAGCACGCGTCGATCTACTTCACCGTGTTCGGCAGCGACGAAGACAAGAAGCGCAGCGGCGAGATCATCGAGCGCAACCGAGGACGCATCCGTGGCGAGGTTGGTCGTCAGTTGTCGATTCGTTTGACCCCGACCATCGAGTTCATTGCCGACGAGATTCCCGAGACTGCCGCTCACATGAACGATCTTCTGGCCCAGGCCAAGGCCCGCGATGCAGAGGTCGCAAGGCTGGCCGCAGAAGCTGCATACGCCGGCGAAGAGAACCCTTACAAAGAGCCCAAGTCTCACGACGAAGACGAAGACGAGGACTAGGCCAAGTCAATGGCAGCGGGTCTCGCGGTAATCGACAAGCCTGAGGGTTGGACCAGCCACGACGTGGTTGCCAAGACTCGGCGACTCGCTGGCACCCGCAAGGTTGGGCACGCCGGAACCCTCGACCCGATGGCCACCGGGCTGTTGCTTCTGGGCATCGACGCCGGCACAAAACTGCTGACCTTTCTGGTCGGCGCAGACAAGACCTATCTGGCTACCATTCGCCTCGGTGCCAGCACCGTCACGGATGATCGCGAGGGCGAGACCGTTTCGGTGGCTGATTCGAGCCGTATGGCCGAGCTGGACGAACCCGCTATTGAGACAGCACTCGAGCCCCTGCGCGGCGAAATTCTTCAGTCGCCCAGTGCGGTGAGCGCAATCAAAGTTGATGGCGAGAGGGCATACGCACGCGTCAGGGCGGGGGAGTCGGTTGAGCTGCCTAAGCGCCCGGTGCGGGTAGATCGCCTCG
>JBEGJS010000057.1:0-7733 GCA_041184485.1 Actinomycetota bacterium
GCTCATCTCGCTGCTGCCAGAGTCTCGCCGCCTCTACGACGAGAGCATGCTCACCGAGGAGTCTGACGAAGACCGCATCTGCGAATTGATTCGAGAGGCGACCCTAGAGGATGTTCGCGACGAACTACCGCACTCTATCGCGGTCACCCTCGACGAGATGTCCGAGCGTTCGCCCGGGGGCCTAATCGACATCCACGCGAATATTTGGGTCGAACGTGACAGTCAGAAGTCGATCATTATCGGCAAGGGCGGCTCGAGGCTCAAGGTGGTTGGTTCAACCGCTCGCGCCGAGATCGAGCAGCTGCTTGGCCGCAAGGTCTTTCTCGGCATTCGGGTCAAGGTGGCTCCAGACTGGCAGCGCGATCCAAAGCAGCTCGGCAAGCTCGGCTTCTAGTTGGATTTGCCCGAGGGTTCGACTAACCTAAAGGTATGTTCTTCGGGCTCCTGCTTAGTAGCCGCGACGAGGCCTAATTCGGCCCCTCTCGTCGCGGTGATTGGTTGCGGCTGAGCCAACTTAGTTTTTAGCCATCGCACGGCGATGCGCAACAAGGAGATATTCCAGTGAAGAACACGCAAAAACCATCGACCATGCCGGTGCACAAGTATCAGCCGTTTCACGAGCAAATTGCCGTAAACCTGCCCGACCGCACTTGGCCAACCAAGACCATTTCGCAGGCACCACGCTGGTGCGCTGTTGACCTGCGCGACGGCAACCAGGCGCTCATCGACCCAATGAGCCCGGAGCGCAAGCTCAAGATGTTTCAGCTCTTGGTCTCGATGGGCTACAAAGAGATCGAGGTTGGGTTTCCCTCGGCGAGCCAGACCGACTTCGACTTCGTTCGGCTTCTAATCGAGGATGGCCACATCCCGGCCGACGTCACCATTCAGGTGCTCACCCAGGCTCGCGATCACCTCATCGAGCGCACCTACGAGTCGCTCATCGGCGCCAAGCGCGTCATGGTGCACTTCTACAACTCGACCTCGGTGCTGCAACGTGCTGTGGTGTTCAACGCCGACCGCGATGCCATCAAGAAGATTGCCACCGACGCGGCACGCAAGTGCAAGTCGCTCGAGCACCTGCTCGGCGATGCCGAGGTCTTCTACGAGTACTCCCCAGAGTCCTACACGGGCACCGAGCTGGAATATGCGGCAGAGGTTTGCAACGCGGTTATCGAGGTGATCGAGCCGACCCCGAACCACCAGATGGTCATCAACCTGCCCGCCACCGTCGAGATGGCTACCCCAAACGTCTACGCCGACTCGATCGAGTGGATGGGCCGCAACCTGAACCGTCGCGACAGCGTGCTTATCTCGCTGCACCCGCACAACGACCGCGGAACCGCGGTTGCCGCCGCCGAGCTGGGCTACCTGGCCGGCGCAGACCGCATCGAGGGATGCCTGTTTGGCAACGGTGAGCGCACCGGAAACGTCGACCTCGTGACCCTCGGCATGAACCTCTTTAGCCAGGGCATCGACCCGCACATCGACTTTGGCAACCTTGACGAAATCAAGCGAACCGTCGAGTACTGCAACCAGTTGCGAGTGCACGAGCGCAGCCCCTACGGCGGCGACCTCGTCTACACGGCTTTCTCGGGCTCGCACCAAGATGCAATCAAGAAGGGCTTCGAGCGCATGGCCGCCGACGCGGGCAAGCAGGGCAAGTCGGTCGACGATCTGGTTTGGGCCGTTCCATACCTGCCCATCGACCCAAAGGACGTTGGACGTTCGTACGAGGCCGTCATCCGGGTTAATTCGCAGTCTGGCAAGGGCGGCGTCGCCTACCTGCTGAAGAGCGACCACAGCCTCGACCTGCCTCGCAAGCTGCAGATCGAGTTCTCGCGGGTCGTGCAAAACAAGACCGACTCCGAGGGCGGCGAGGTTTCATCGGCACAGCTCTGGGAGATCTTCACCGACGAGTACCTGCCGGCCCCTGCAGAGCGACCAGACCTCAAGTGGGGTCGCTTTGAGCTCAAGAAACTCGGCACCCAGAGCGACATGGATGGCATCGTCGACCTCGAGGTCATTCTGCGCGACGGCGCGGGCGAACTCGAGGCAAAGGGCCGCGGAAACGGCCCAATCTCGGCATTCATCGACGTGCTGCAGCAGCAGGGCGTCAGCGTTCGCTTGCTCGACTACGTTGAGCACACACTCAGCGCAAGCGCCGATGCCCAGGCGGCCGCCTATGTCGAGCTCGAGGTGAACGGCCAGAACCTCTGGGGCGTCGGCATCGACGGTGACATCTCGACCGCATCGCTGAAAGCGCTCATTTCGGCCGTAAACCGGGCCATCGGGCGCTAGTCGCTGCCGCCCTCGCCGCCTATCGCGGGGGATACTTAACCCGTGCCGCTATACCGAGACGAAGCCGTTGTGCTCAGAACCCACAAGCTGGGTGAGGCCGACCGCATCGTCACGATGCTCTCTAGATATCACGGGCAGATTCGCGCGGTTGCCAAGGGCGTTCGTCGCACGGCATCCAAGTTTGGGGCTAGGCTCGAGCCTTTCATGGTTGTCGACGTGCAGCTCTTCGAGGGAAAGAACCTCGACACGGTGAGCCAGGTCGAGACGCTCGGCGCCTATGGCCGTGAAATCATCGACGACTACGCCAGCTTCACCGCGGCCAACGCGATGGTCGAGGCGGCCGAGAAACTGACCTCAGAGGAGTCGTCGCCGCAGCAGTACATCCTCTTGATTGGCGCACTCCGCTCCCTCTCGCTTGCCGAGCACGATCCTTCGCTAACCCTCGACTCATACCTCTTGCGCGCTCTTTCACTAGCCGGATGGGCCCCAAACTTTGACACCTGTGTGCGCTGCGGCGAGCCGGGGCCGCACTCCGCGGTGGCCATGCAACTCGGCGGAACAATCTGCGAGACCTGCCGCCAAGGTGGAGCCGCCGTTCTCGGAGCAGACACCGCGCGGTTGCTCGGGGCCCTGCTCTCGGGTGACTGGGCGGTCGCCGAGGCCTACGACCAAAACACGCGCTCGGCCGCTTCGGGTATCGTTGCCGCATACAGTCAGTGGCATATCGAGCGCGGCCTAAAGTCGCTCGAACACGTCGAGAGGGGATAGCCGTGGCAACCTGGCAAGACCCGAGCTCAACTGGCCTGCTGCCCGTGCATCGCAATGGCGCAGAGGTGCCGAGCCGCGACTTTTCGTCGGTTCCCCAGCACATTGCGATAGTCATGGATGGCAACGGACGCTGGGCTAACTCCCGCGGCCTCACCAGGGTCGAAGGTCACAAGGCCGGCGAGGGTGCGCTGCTCGACGTTGTGGCCGGCGCCATCGAGGCAGGCGTCAAGTTCATCACCGTGTATGCCTTTTCGACCGAGAACTGGAAGCGATCGCCGGATGAAGTTCGCTTTCTCATGGGCTTCAACCGCGACGTTTTGCGCCGCAGACGCGATCAGCTCAACGACTGGGGCGTTCGCATCCGTTGGGCCGGGCGTCGCCGCCGCCTGTGGTCATCCGTGATCGGCGAACTAGAAACCGCTCAGGCGTTGACCCGCAAGAACGACCGACTAACCCTGACGATGTGCGTCAACTACGGCGGCCGGGTCGAACTCATCGATGCAATAAACGCAATCAGCGAGGATGTTGCCTCTGGCAAACTAAAGCCAGGGCAGATCACTGAACGCGTGCTCGAGTCGCACCTGAGCACCAACGGGATTCCGCCGGTTGACCTGTTCATTCGCACCAGCGGCGAACAGCGAACTTCGAACTTTTTGCTCTGGCAGTCGGCCTATGCGGAGTTCGTGTTTCTGCCGGTGCTCTGGCCCGACTTCAAGCGCGAACACCTTTGGCAGGCGATCGTCGAATACGGTGGCAGAAACCGTCGCTTCGGCAAGGCAGAAGACGCTCCCGCTTCGATAAACTAGGAACTTCGCACACAAACGCCCAGCAACCAGTTGGGCTAGAAAACTGGAGTTCAAGTGGCAACCCCGAACCGTCTCGAATCAGTCATCTCACTCGCGAAGCGTCGCGGCTTCGTGTTTCCCGCCGGAGAAATCTATGGCGGAACCCGCTCTGCCTGGGACTACGGACCGCTCGGCGTTGAACTCAAAGAGAACATCAAGCGCCAGTGGTGGCGCGCCATGGTCACCTCGCGCGAAGACATCGTCGGTCTCGACTCATCCGTGATTTTGCCTCGCCGCGTATGGGAGGCGTCGGGCCACGTGCGCGAGTTTGTCGACCCGCTGATCGAGTGCACCAGTTGCCACAAGCGATTCCGCGCCGACCACCTCGAAGAGGCATTCGAAGAGAAGAAGGGCCGCGCCCCTCAATCGATGTCAGAGATCAGCTGCCCAAACTGCGGCGGCAAGGATGTGTGGACCGAGCCAAAGATGTTCAACGGTCTGCTCAAGACCCACCTCGGCCCAATCGAGGATGAATCCGGCCTGCACTACCTGCGCCCAGAGACCGCCCAGGGCATCTTCGTAAACTTCGCCAACGTGCTCAACGCCTCGCGCATGAAGCCTCCGTTCGGCATCGGCCAGATCGGCAAGTCGTTCAGAAACGAGATCACTCCCGGAAACTTCATCTTTAGAACTCGCGAGTTCGAGCAGATGGAGATGGAGTTCTTCGTCGAGCCCGGCACCGACGAAGAGTGGCACGACTATTGGATTCAGACCCGCCTGCAGTGGTACGTCGACCTCGGCATCAACCCAGAGAACCTGCGCCTCTTTGAGCACCCTCAAGAGAAGCTCTCGCACTATTCGAAGCGCACCGTGGACATCGAATACAAGTTCGGCTTTCAGGGTTCAGAGTTCGGCGAGCTCGAGGGCATTGCAAACCGCACCGACTTCGACCTCTCGACTCACTCGCGCGAATCGGGCGTCGACCTGTCTTACTTCGACCAGAACAAGTCAGAGCGCTGGACCCCGTTCGTCATCGAGCCGGCGGCCGGTCTCACCAGGTCGCTAATGGCCTTCTTGGTCGACGCCTATGCCGAGGATGAAGCGCCAAACACCAAGGGCGGCGTGGATGTTCGCACCGTGCTGCGCCTCGACTATCGACTGTCGCCGGTCAAGGCAGCCGTGCTTCCGCTCTCGCGCAACGAGGAGCTCTCGCCAGTTGCCCGCAACCTCGCTCAGGAGCTTCGCGGCTTCTGGAACATCGACTTCGATGACTCTGGCGCTATCGGCCGCCGCTACCGTCGCCAAGACGAGATCGGCACCCCGTTCTGCATCACGGTTGACTTCGACACCCTCGAAGACCAGGCCGTGACGGTTCGCGACCGAGACACCATGCAGCAGGAGCGCGTTTCGTTGAGCAAGCTGCGCGAGTACCTCGCCGTTCGACTGCTCGGCTAGCAATGCAACCAGCCGTCCAGCCAAAGAAGCCGGCGCTCAAGTACGGCAAGATCGAGATCGACACCCCAGTCGTTCTCGCTCCGATGGCTGGCATCACCAACACCGCTTTTCGTCGACTCTGTCGCGAATTTGGCGGCGGGCTCTACGTTTCTGAGATGGTCACCTCGCGCGCTCTCGTTGAGCGCACCGAAGAGTCACTGCGGCTCGTTGGGCACCATCCAAGCGAAGAGATTCGCTCGGTTCAGTTGTATGGCGTTGACCCAAAGACCATCGGCCGCGCGGTCTCGATGCTCGTCGAAGAGGACCTCGCCGACCACATCGACCTCAACTTCGGCTGCCCGGTGCCTAAAGTCACTCGCAAGGGTGGTGGCGCGGCCCTGCCTTGGAAGCAAGACCTTTTTGCCGCGATCGTTGGCGCGGCAGTCAAGGCGGCCGGCGATGTTCCCGTCACGGTCAAGATGCGCAAGGGCATCGACGCCGATCACCTAACCTACCTGGATGCCGGCAAGGCAGCTCGAGACGCTGGTGTCGCCGCCGTTGCGCTGCATGGGCGCACCGCCTCTGACTACTACTCGGGCAACGCCGACTGGTCGGCAATCGCACGTCTGCGCGAGGAACTCACCGATGTGCAGGTGCTCGGCAACGGAGATATTTGGTCGGCGGCCGATGCCATTCGCATGATGCGCACGACTGGAGTAGACGGCATCGTTGTTGGACGTGGCTGCCTCGGCCGGCCCTGGCTCTTCGCCGACCTGCAGTCGGCGATGGAGAAGTACCTTGCCAACCCCAACGTCGACTACGAGGTCGAAGAGATTCTGCCCGACCTGGGATACGTTGCCGACGCCTTCGCGAGACACGCGCGGCTGCTGGGGGAGTTCTTCGAATCGGAGGATCACGCCTGCCGAGACATTCGCAAGCATGTCGCCTGGTACTTCAAGGGTTATCCGGTCGGTGGCGAGACTCGCGCCGCACTTGCCCGTGTTGAAAGTTTTGACCAGGTCGACGAGATTCTTGCCACACTAGACCGCGAGCAACCGCATCCTGGTGAGGAGGCAGAGGGCCCTCGTGGTCGCCTCGGTGGCGCAAAGGTCTGTGCCCTGCCAGAGAATTGGCTGCAGTCGCGCGAATTGGTCGGCGACCAAAAGGCAAACCTGCTTGATGCAGAGATCGGAGTGTCGGGCGGATGAGCCTTTATACCGACGCCGATCGCGAGCGTTTTCTGCCAGAGGGCAGGGCAAGCTCGTCCAAGCGCTCTGAGTTTGCGCGCGACCGAGCTAGGGTCGTTCACTCATCGGCATTGCGCCGCCTGGGAGCCAAGACCCAGGTGCTCTCGCCGGGTGAAGAGAGCGATTTCGCCCGCACCCGTTTGACCCACTCGCTCGAAGTGGCCCAAGTTGGCCGCGAGATGGCGCTCGACCTCGGAGTTGATCCCGAGATCGTGGATATGGCCTGCCTGGCTCACGACCTAGGGCACCCGCCCTTTGGGCACAACGGCGAACGAGCGCTCAACGAATGGGCTGCCGAGTTTGGCGGCTTTGAGGGAAACGCTCAAACCCTGCGCATTTTGACCCGCATCGAGCCAAAGGTTTTCACCGCCGATGGTCGCAGCCTCGGGCTCAATCTGACCAGAGCTGGTCTAGATGCCACCTGCAAGTACCCCTGGGCGCTCGAGCACGCCAAGCTCGACGATGTGACGTTCACCAATAAGTTCGGCGTCTACGCCGATGACCTCGAGATCTTCGAGTGGATGAGGCTCGGTGCACCTGCCGAACGAAAGAGCATCGAGGCTCAAATCATGGATTTCGCCGACGACGTCGCCTATTCGGTGCACGACTTCGAAGACGCAATCGTTTCTGGCTACCTCGACCTTTCGCAGGTCGCCGCATCGCTCGGCAAGAACTGGATCGTCGACGAGATTCAGCGCTGGGCGAACCACCGGTTTGATTTGCAGCAGATTGAGGCGGCGCTAGATCGCATCCGCGCTTCAAAGAACTGGATCTCGGTGTTCGAGTCGACCCAGGCCCAGCTGGCCTCGCTCAAGAACCTCACCAGTGAGCTAATCGGCTCATTCGTTCGCCGAACCACGGATGCCACAGTCGCGCATGCCGACGGAGCCAGTATCGTGCGATTCGCAGGGGAGCTGCACGTGCCGACCGAGGTACAGGCCGAGATTGCGGTTCTGAAGGGCCTGGTGAGCGCGTTTCTGATGTCGCTCGAGTCTCGGCAGGAGTTCTATGCCCAGCAGCGGGTTCTGCTCACCGAACTGGCCGACGCAATACTTGCAGACGCTCCGGCAAACCTTGACCCGTTCGCTCTGATTGCCTGGCAGAACGCCTATACAGAAGAGCAGCGTCTTCGAATAGTGACGGATCAGGTTGCTAATCTGACCGATCAGAGCGCGCTCAAGTTGCACGAGCGCCTAGTGGT
>JBEGJS010000058.1:0-3948 GCA_041184485.1 Actinomycetota bacterium
GGCCAGGCGAGTGGCTTCGCCGGCAAAAAGTTGCTGGCCGACCAGGCCGTCATCCACGGCGTTAAAGGCAAACTTCAACATGCGAATCGACTGCGGCGACTTGCGCAGGATTTCGGCGCCCCACTCGACGCCAACCTTTTCTAGGTCAGCGTGCGGCACAACGTGGTTGACTACGCCCATCTCATAGGCGCGCTGAGCCGAATACTCGGCACCCAGAAAGAAGATTTCGCGGGCAAACTTTTGGCCAACCTGACGAGCGAGGTAAGCGCTGCCATAACCGGCATCGAACGAGCCCACATCGGCGTCGGTCTGCTTGAAGCGCGCGTGCTCGGCGCTTGCGATCGAGAGGTCGGCGACAACGTTGAGCGAGTGGCCACCGCCGGCAGCCCAGCCAGGTACCAGAGCGATGACAACCTTTGGCATGAAGCGAATCAGGCGCTGAACCTCAAGAATGTGCAGTCGGCCCTCGCGGCCCGGAGCGATGGATGCCTGGTCGTCGCCGTCGGCATACTTGTATCCGTCGCGGCCGCGAACTCGCTGGTCGCCGCCACTCGAGAATGCCCAGCCGCCATCCTTGGGGCTCGGGCCATTGCCGGTGAGCAGCACGACGCCGACGCGAGGGTCTTGGCGAGCGTGATCAAGGGCGTTGGCGAGCTCGTCAACCGTGCGAGGGCGAAACGCGTTGCGCACCTCTGGGCGGTTAAACGCGACGCGAACGATGCCAAGCGTGTTGTGGCGGTGATAGGTGATGTCGGTGAGCCCGTCGAAGCCCGGCACCTCGTGCCAAATGCTCGAATCAAACAGCTCAGAAACCTTAGCGACCATACTTCTAGACTAACAACGTGCCCACTTTTGCGTTGCCGCCGCTTGCCGACCTGCTGGCCTCGGCGCGCGTTGTGCAGCTGCCCATGAAACAGCGCTTCAGAGGCATCACCTCGCGCGAGATTTTGCTCTTCGAAGGCCCGGCGGGTTGGGCAGAGTGGTCGCCTTTCGTCGAATACGAGGATGCCGAGGCTGCAGTCTGGCTTGCAGCCGCGATCGAATACTCACAGACCGAATATCGCGCGATCACCGAAGGTGGAACCCTGCGCCGCTCGAGCGTTGCGGTGAACGCGACCCTGCCTGCCGTGAGCGCCGAGACCGTGGCTGCCGCGCTCGAACCGTTTGGCCGGTTCGAGACAGTAAAGATCAAGGTGGCCGAAGCCGGCCAAGCCATGCAAGACGACCTCGACCGCATCTTTGCGGTCGTGCGGCTCTACCCCGACGCCAAGATTCGCCTGGATGCGAACGGCGGATACTCGGTGGACGAGGCGGTTGCGATGGCAAACGCGATGGTCGAGGCAGGCGTCAGACTCGATTACTTTGAGCAACCCGTGAAGACCATCGCAGAGCTCGCCGAGGTGCGCATCAAGGCGAACCGCGTCGGCGTTCGCGTGGCCGCAGACGAATCGGTGCGCAAGGTGAGCGATCCGCTGGCGGTGGCTCTGGCGGGAGCGGCCGACCTCTTGGTAATCAAGGCTGCACCGCTCGGCGGAGTCGGCCGGGCGAGCGAGATCGTTGCCGAGGCCGGCCTGTCGGCCGTCGTCTCGAGTGCGCTCGAGAGCTCGGTTGGCATCTCGATGGGCGTGCACCTGGCCGCCAGCCTGCCAGAGCCTATTTTTGACTCGGGGCTCGCGACGGTTGCGCTTTTTGAAAAGGACGTGGCCGCAGAACCACTGCTGGCAAAGGATGGCAGGCTGCCGGTCAGGCGCGTCACGCCCGATGCCAACCGGCTCGTCGAGCTGGCCGCTAGCCCCGAGCGCACCGCCTGGTGGCTCGCCCGCCTCGAGCGCTGCTACGCGCTACTTTAGGCCGCTATAAACGTGCAGCCCCTTGAAGAAGAGGTTCACGATGGTGAAGTTGAAGAGCACCGCAACGAAGCCAACAACCGATAGCCAGGCCGCGCGAGCGCCATCCCAGCCGCGAGTTGCGCGTGCGTGCGCGTAGCCCGCATAAATCGTCCAGATGATGAAGGTCCAAACCTCTTTGGTGTCCCAACCCCAGAATCGGTGCCAAGCCTTTTGCGCCCAGATCGCGCCGGCGATGAGGGTGAAGGTCCACAGGATCATGCCGATCACGTTGAAGCGATAAGAGAGTCGCTCCATTTTCTTTGGCTTCGGAAACACGCTCAGCACTCGTCGAATCAGCTTGGTGATGTTGCCCTTGCCGTTCTTAACCCACTTGGCCTGGGCGAACAGAAACGCAATCGACAGCGCGGCCGCGATAAAGAAGAACGAGGTCGCCAGCACCGCGACGGTCACGTGAATCACGAGCCAGTATGACTGCAGCGCCGGCATCAGGGTCTTCACCTGCACGTAAAAAAGCGTGGTCGCGGCGCCGAGCACCAGCAAGGCGAAAGCCGAAACGAAGGTTGCAATAACGCGGATGTCGCGAACGACGAGCGCGCACAAGAAAATGGCGACGATGATGAACGAGCCCGAAATCGAGAACTCATACATGTTGGCCCAGGGCACACGCGATGCCGAGATGCCGCGCATCACGACACCCGCTCCGTGGGTGGCGGCGGCAACACCGAGAATCCAGAGACCCGCTATTTCGAGCGCGTCAGCGCTCTTGCGAATTTTCTTTTTCTCGCTCGACAAGCGAGAGAGGTGCCAAACAAAGGTGATGAAGGCAACCGTGTAGAAGGCCATCGCCGCATAGATAAAAATCAACGACGTGCGCGAAAGTTCCTCGTTTAGAACGACTCCGGTCACTCTTTATCCTTCTTCTTGCCAGGGGCCTTTGACTTTTTGTTTTGAACGCCTACCGTCTTAGCGCTCCTTTTCGAACCGAGAAAAGCGCTCAAGTCTTCCACGACCTTTTCGAGCAACGGATCGTCGCCGCGAGCGAGGGCGGCCACCTCGAAACCGTTGGCGGTGCGGCGGATCCAGACGCGACGGCGTGGCACCAAGAACGATGTAATCAGGCCGGCCAACGAGAGCAGCGCAAAGAACAACACCCATCCCTGAGCCGGGTTGTAAGAGATGTCGAGTGATGCAAAGCGCTTGAAAGTCTCGAACTTCACGGTGCCCAGCCCACCCGGTAGGGTCTTAGTTTCACCGACCCTAAGCTCAACGCCCTTGGTCTTTGCCTTGCCGCCGGCGACCTGCTTTAGGCCGTGCACGTTTAGGGTAAACACGTTCTGCGGCACTCCCGAGTCGAGCCCCAGGTTGCCAACGTAGACGCTCATGGTGACCATTGGGTTAACCGCAATCGGAGAAACCGAGGTCAAGGCACCAGAGGGCAACTTGCCGGCAGCGGGATAGAAGAACGAAATCACACCAAACTGCTTTGGCTTTGCGTCGGGCAGTTTGATGACACCGAGCGAGGTGTATTTGTCATCCTGTGGCAAATAGATGACCGGCCCGCTGAACGAGACCTTGCCGGAGGCATCCTTGAAAGTGAGAACTGGCGCGAAGCCGTTGCCGGTCAGATAGACGCTCGCGTTTGGCATCTCGAGCGGGTAGTTGACCCGAATCACGCTCTTCTTCGGGGTGCCATCCATGCCGACCTGGCTCGTCACATAGGCGCGAAAGTCGAGCGGAGTGTTGAGGTTCGTTTTGTTGCGAATGTCGAAGTCCGACTGAAAATCGGTGAGCGTCATGCGAAACGGCGCTAGCTCGCTCTGGTTGAAGAATGGGCCCGGCGAGAACGAGTCGTAGCCCGCCAAGTTGTTGACGAAGGTGTCGCCGACAACCAGAACGCGCTGGCCGCTGTATGAGTAGGCACCGCCGAATCCGACCGCAAACAGCACGCCAATCAGCGCGACGTGAAACACGAGGTTGCCGGTTTCGCGCAGGTAGCCGCGCTCGGCAGAGATCGAGTCGCCCTGGCGCTCGACGCGATAGCCCTGGCGCTTTAGTCGCTCGAACCCGCGGTGCAGCAGGTCGGCCTTCTTGCTCGAGT
>JBEGJS010000059.1:0-6166 GCA_041184485.1 Actinomycetota bacterium
ACGTGCCAGCCCAAATCGAAATTCCAAGCCAAGCTCCACCAACGGCTCCCAATAGTTGTGCGCCGATGTTGCCGAACAACTCGGTCAGCCCAAGCTTGCCCTTGGCAAAGAAGTAGAGCGAGACCAACGGGTTTAGGTGGCCGGCGCCGACGGTGCCAGCTAGAAGAATTCCGATTCCCAGACCAATCGCCAGAGTCAACTGGTGCAGTGGCGACCCCGATGATACTGAGCCGACAATTGCGGTTACAAAAACGCCGGTGCCTAGAAACTCGGCGGCGATGCGCTTCAGCATGGGGGACATGTTCATTCGGTTACTCCTTCGAGGGCAATTAGTGCTTCGTTGTGTTTCAAAAATCCGGGCTTCCAAGGTGGATCGAATCTGGCCCAGAAAACTTCGTCAACCGGATGCAGCCCAGCTGCTTCCACGGCCGAAAGCAACTTCTCGCCTTCGCCCATGAATCGACCCTCTTGCCATCCGCCGCTGAAACGACGAGCTGCAACGTAGCGGGCTGGCACGACTTTGGCCGTCACGCTGCCATCCTTGGGTTGCGGAAGATCTGTAAGTTCTGCACCCGCCGGCAGCACGAAACTGACAACGTATACGTCTTCGTAGCTTTCTTGCTGCAAAACCGGCGCGGTCATCGCAAACTTTTGCGCCTTCAGGTTGTAACCCGAGATGTAAGAGAGGAGCGGACGGAATCCCATGTTGCCGGCGGTCATGAAATCTCCGTGGGTGGTCACCTCGACCACGGCATGCTCGGGGTAGTGGCGCAGTTCGAAATCATCAAACTGCTTAACCACGCGGTATGGCTGCTTCTCGGTCACGGTTCGAGTCTATGACCGCACCTGAAAACCGCGCGTTCATCCAAGTGAATTCTCTGGCCTCGGATTCGGCTAAACTTTCTAAATACACCCGCGCCGACCATCGTCTGGCGCGAATCCAGATGTGAGGTTTTTGTGGGCTCAGTTATTAAGAAGCGTCGCAAGCGTATGTCGAAGAAGAAGCACCGCAAGTTGCTTCGCAAGACTCGCCACCAGCGTCGCAACAAGAAGTAGTTCGCTACTTTAAAAAGATTCCCGCCACCGTTATCGGTCGGCGGGTCTTTTGTTTCTGGGCAGCTACTTGTTGGCGCGAAGTTCGCGACGCTTGAAGTCGAGAACCTTCCAGCCTGCGGCTCGCGCGTACTTGAGCAGTACCTTGTCTGGGTTGATTGCCACCGGGTGACCCACGCGGGTCAGCATCCACAGGTCGTTGTGCGAATCCGAGTAGGCGTAAGAGCGGCGCAGGCTGATGTTGCGCTCCTTCGCCAACTTCTTCATGGCCTTGGCCTTTGCCTTGGCGTGCAGCGGATGACCCTCGATGCGGCCGGTGAGGATTCCGTTTTCATCCTGCTGAATCTCGGTGCCGAGGCCACCGGTGAGCCCCAGGCGGTGCGCGATGACCTCAGAGATCTCGCGCGGTGTGGCGCTGATCAGCCAGACCTCGCGGCCCTTGGCGATGTGCTCCTGAGCAAGGCGCACTGTCTCTGGCCAGAGCTTTGGCGAGATGTGGTTGTCAAAGACCTCGTTCGAAAGCGAGATCAGGTCTTGGGCCGGGTGGCCGGCAATCAGTCCGAGGGCTCGATCCTTGATCGCCGCCAGCAGGTCTGGGCTCTCGCCGCGATAGATGAAGCGGGCCTGGTGCCAGGCAAAGGTCAAGAAGTCTTTGCGGCTAAAGAACTTGCGCTTGAACGCGGCCTTGCCAAAAAGAAAGCTGCTCGAACCCCGCAGAATCGTGTTGTCGATGTCGAAAAAGGCAGCCTCGATTTTGGTCTCGGGCTTGGCGTTTTCGGGGGTCTTCGGCACCTCTCAAGTTTACGCTCGCCCTAGGCTAGACACGTGCCTAAGACTCTTGAAGTTACGCTGATTGGCAAGCCCGGCTGTCACCTCTGCGACGACGCGCGCGCGGTGGTCGAGCGAGTGCTGGCGGCCTTCGAGTTGGATCATCCCGGCGAACTCGACATTGCGTTCACCGAACTCGACATCAACCAGGATGCCGCCCTAGCCGAACGCTACCGAGAAGAAATTCCGGTGCTCACGCTCGACGGCCGCGTGCACAACTATTGGCGAATCGACCCCGATCGCCTGCGCGCCGCTCTCGAGGCTGCGCTCTAGCGTTTCAAGATTTGTGAAGCGCTGCAGCGGCTAAGGCTCTAGGCGGTTAGGCCCGCGGAACAGGTAGCCGACCTCGCGAATGTTTGGCTGGTGCAGCAGCAGCATGATCACGCGCAGCAGACCCATGCCGAAACCGCCGTGCGCAGGTGCGCCGAACTTGAAGTAGTCGAGGTAGGTCTGCAGGCCCTCTGGCTCAAGACCCTTCTGCTTGACCTGCTCGGTGAGCACGTCGAGGCGGTGCTCGCGCTGGGCGCCGGTGGTGATCTCGGTGCCGCGCCAGATCAGGTCATACGACTTGGTGAGGTTCTGGTCGTGCTCGTGACGCATGTGATAGAACGGGCGAACCTTGGCAGGGTAGTCGGTCAAGAAGACAAACTCGTGGCCGAGGGTCTCGGCAACGTGAGCGGCGATTTGGCGCTCGCCCTCTGGGTCCATGTCGCCGCCGCGAGTGATCTCGTGACCGCGAGCTGCGACGATGTCCATCGCCTCGGCGAGTGGAATGCGTGGGAACGGAACGGTCGGAACGACGACATCCACGCCGAAGCGCTCAAGAATCTCGGCGCCGTGCTTCTCTTTGACCGCGCTAATTGCGCGAACCATGAGCTGCTCCTGAATCGCCATGATGTCTTCGTGCGATTCGATCCACGAGACCTCGATATCGACCGAGACGAACTCGGTTGCGTGACGCGAGGTGAACGAAGGGTCGGCGCGGAATACCGGGCCGATCTCGAAGATGCGACCGAAGCCGGCCATCATCGCCATCTGCTTGTAGAACTGTGGGCTCTGTGCGAGGTAGGCGACGGTCTCGAAGTATTCGAGCTTGAAGAGTTCGGCGTTCGACTCGGATGGGCTCGACATGAGTTTCGGCGAGTGAATCTCGACGAAGTCGTTTTCGGCCCAATACTCGCGCCAGGCGTGCTCGATGGTGGTCTGGATGCGGAACACCAGGTTCATCTCGCTGCGGCGAAGGTCGAGGAATCGCCAGTCGAGGCGCTTGTCGATCGAGGTGTCGTCGGCGATGGGAGTCTCGGGGTCGGCGAGAGTGACGATCTCAAGGTTTTCGAGTTGAATTTCGAGTCCGCCGAGCTTCACGCGCTCGTCGTGCACGAGGCGACCGGTCACCCAGACGAATGAACCGTTGGTGAGGCCAGAGATGGTTGCCGCGAGAGCGTCATCCTCGACTGGGTTGCCGTCTACCTGTGGGCGAGGGTAGGTGACCTGAACGTCACCCGATTCGTCGCGCAGAATCACGAACTGGATTCGCTTCTGATCGCGCAGCTTTTCGACCCATCCACCGAGGGTGACTGGACCATCTTGACGGGCCGCCAGGTCTTTGACCAGAGTGCGTTCGCGCATGTAAACCTTGCCTTTGAGAATGCGGTGAATAAGGCGTTCTAGAGCCAAACCGCTTTAAGCCACAAGTTTAGCGGAGGGTAGAATGGTGGCATGCCCGCCGCCCGCATTCACCTCATTCGCCACGGCGAGGTGCACAATCCCAAGGGCATTCTGTATGGGCGTCAGCCGCACTTTGCGCTGAGTGAAACCGGCCGAAAAATGGCCGAGTTGGCCGCGCGCGACCTACGCAACCAGGGCCGCCACGTCTCTCGACTCGTGGTTTCGCCGCTGCTTCGCACGCGTGAATCGGCCGAGCCGATTGCCGCCACCTTTGGTCTCGATATCGACGTGGATGACCGCCTAATCGAACCGACGAACGTCTTCGAGGGCGACCGCGTGAGCTTTGGCGCGCTGCTGCGCAAGCCATCGCGACTGCTCAAGATTTGGAACCCGAGGCGACCATCCTGGGGTGAGCCATATCGCTCGATTGAGTCACGGATCATGGCAGCAATCGACGAACAGTGGCGCAAGACCATCAGCGGCGACCTCGTTTTGGTCTCGCACCAGCTGCCGATCTTCGTCGCTCGCCGCTCTGTCGAGGGCAAGCCCTTTGCGCACAACCCGCGCGACCGCGAGTGCTCGCTCTCGAGCATCACCACCATCGAGCGCTCGGGCTCGGGTTGGCGCGTGCTCGACTATCGCGAGCCGGCGAGCGCCGTGCGCGCAACCGACGGTGGTGCCGTATGAGCAAGTTGAGTTTGGTGCGTCGCCTTGTTGGGCTCGGTCTGATCGCTGGCCTGGTCGCCGGCACCTCTGCCTGTGCAGGTGGCGCCAACGACGGTCTGGCCCAGCAATACCGTCAGGGCGACAACAAGAACTACATCGCCGGCGACGGCAGCGTGACCGAGTTTGCCAAGGCCAACCGCGGCGAGCCAGTGGTCTGGAGCGGCACCACCGAGCTTGGCGCAACCATCGGCAGCGCCGAACTTTCGGGCGTGGTCGTTGTGCTGAACTTTTGGTATTCGGGCTGTGCGCCTTGCCGCGCAGAGGCGCCCGACCTAATCGCCGTCGAAAAGCAGTTCAAGGGTCAAAAGGTGCAGGTCGTCGGCGTCAACGTGCGCGACACCGCCGCAACGACCATCGCCTTCGAGCGCAACTTCGGCCTTGACTATCCGTCGATTATTGACAACAACACCGGCTCGGTGCTGCTCGCATTCACCGGCATCGTGACGCCGCAGGCGGTTCCCACCACGATCGTCATCGGTCGCGACGGCAGGGTGACTTCGCGCATCCTCGGTCGCTTCGAAAAGGGCACCCTGAAGTCGCTGATCGAAACCGCGGTGGCCGAGTGAACCAGGTAGTGCTCGACGGCTCGCTGTTTTTGGCGGTTCCCGTTGCCCTGCTGGCCGGTCTGGTTTCGTTTCTCTCGCCTTGCGTCTTGCCGCTCGTGCCGGGCTATCTCGGATACGTTTCGGGCAGCGCGTCTGCCGAACGCGGTCGCGGTCGCATCCTGCTCGGAGCAGGGCTTTTCGTGCTCGGCTTCACCGCGGTATTCGTCGGCCTCGGCGCCGCATTCGGCGGCTTCGGCCAACTCATCCACTCTTCTGCCGGTCGCGTTCTGCAGGCAGTCTTGGGCGCTCTGGTCATAGTCTTCGGGTTCATCATGATCGGCCAGGTTCGTTGGGCGCAGTTCACCGCAAAGTTGCAGTGGCGCCCGAGCATCGGCCTGGTTGGCGCCCCGCTGCTCGGCGTGGTCTTCGGCCTCGGCTGGACCCCGTGCATCGGGCCGACGCTCTCGAGCGTGCTCCTGCTCAGCCTCGACAACGCATCGGCTTCGCGAGGCATCATCCTGACCATCGCGTATTCGCTCGGCCTCGGCCTGCCCTTCATTGCCATCGCCGCCGGTCTCTCTTGGGCAACCAGGTCGGTCGGCTTCGTCAAGCGGCACATCCGCGGTTTCAACATCGCCGGCGGGGCTTTGCTCATGGCCCTCGGCCTGCTTCTGGTGACCGGACTTTGGAACAGCGTCATCGCTGCGATTCAGGAGGTGAACGGTGGATTCGTCCCAGCAATCTGATTCGTCCTCGGAATCCACCCGAGCCGCCGGCGCCGAACTGAGCCGCGACGCCCAGCAGGCACCGAGCGCACCAAACTCGCCGAGCATCGGCATTCTCGGATGGCTGCGCTGGACCTGGCGCCAGCTGACCAGCATGCGCACCGCGCTGATCTTGCTTCTGCTACTGGCCGCCGCTGCGATTCCCGGTTCGGTGTATCCGCAGCGCAGCGCAGACCCCAACGGCGTCACCCAGTTCTTTCAGCAGCAGCCCGACCTGGCAGGCTGGCTAGATAAGGCCCAGCTCTTCGACGTTTATAGCTCGACCTGGTTCTCTTCGATCTACCTGCTGCTCTTCATCTCGCTGATCGGTTGCGTCGTGCCACGCACACTCGTGCACGCCAAGGCGCTAGTTGCCAGGCCGGTGCCGACGCCGACAAACCTTTCTAGGATGCCCGCGCACAAAGAGACCGTGCTGGGTGAGAAGAAACTTGCCAAGCTCGACTCGAGCAAGAAGGCCGACCTGCTGCACCGCGGGTTCGAGCGACTAAAGCGCCAGGGCTATCGCGTCGAGCGCCAGGGCGACTCGATCTCTGCCGAGCGCGGCTACCTGCGCGAAACCGG
>JBEGJS010000060.1:0-4000 GCA_041184485.1 Actinomycetota bacterium
CTACCCAATCGAGCTGCCTGCCGCCGAGCGCCTGGGCAAGAATCTGCTCGAACGCCAGGATGACCCCGCGGCCTGCAACCCGGGCCCAGACAGCGAGCTCGACGCCACTATTCGCGCAGCAAGCGAGGGCAACTAATGAGCGACGCGTATGCGGCAGCCGGAGTAGACACCCACGCTGGTGACCTCGCCGTCGAACTTATGAAGAAGGCGGTCGCCGCCACTCACAACAATTTGGTGGTCGGCGGAATCGGTGGATTCGCCGGCATGATGGACGTCTCGTTTCTGAAGCAGTATGACCGCCCGTTGCTGGCGACCTCGACCGACGGCGTTGGCACCAAGGTGGCCATCGCGCAGGCGATCGACAAGCACGACACCATCGGCCAAGACCTAGTTGGCATGGTGGTCGACGACATCGTCGTGGTCGGAGCCAAGAGTCTCTTTATGACCGACTACATCGCCTGCGGCAAGGTTGTTCCGCAGCGCATCGCCGACATCGTTCGCGGTGTTGCCGAGGCCTGTGCCGCCGTGGATGTTGCCCTGCTCGGTGGCGAGACCGCCGAACACCCAGGCCTACTTCACCCGGATGAATACGACGTGGCTGGTGCGGCCACCGGCGTGGTCGACGCCGACAAAATGCTCGGCGCAGGCCGCGTGCAGGTTGGCGACATCGTTCTAGGCCTCGAGGCATCCGGCCTGCACTCAAACGGCTACTCGCTGGTTCGCAAGATCATCGCCGACAGCAAGCTCGACTACACCAAGTCGGTATCCGAGTTCGGCGACATCTCGCTCGGCGAGAAACTGCTCGAGCCAACCCGCCTCTACACCGGTGTGCTAAACCGCCTGCTCGAGAGCCCGCTCGGAGCATCCGTGCGCACCATGAGTCACATCACCGGCGGGGGCATCGCGGCTAACCTTTCGCGAGTTTTGCCATCCACGGTGAGCCTGGATGTCGAACGCTCGACCTGGAAGCCCCTCGACGTGTTTCAGGTTTTGGCCGAGTGGGGTGGCTACAAGCTCACCGAGCTCGAGGGCACCTGGAACCTCGGCCTTGGCTTCGCCCTCGTGGTCAAGCGCGCCGACGCCGAAGCGATCGCGGCCCAGATCAACGCCGCCGGCATTCGCACCTGGCAATTGGGAATCATCGAGTCGACAGCATGCGATGCCGAATTGCCCGGCTATGTGACCGAGGCCAAGGGCACTCGCGGTGGCGCCGTGCGCCTGGTCGGCGACTACGCTAACTAGTTTTTAATTCGAACTGACTCTGCCGAGTTATTTGGCAGCGGCCGCGAGCAACGCCTTGAGTTCGGCGCTCGAGCCGGTCGAATAAACGTATTGTGTGCGCACAACCTTGCCGCTGCCGTCGGCCGCGGTCTCATAGATTCGCTGAACAAGGCCATCCTTGACGGCCACATCGAACTTGACCCCCTCTGCGCAAACCGCGAGAAAGCCCGCCTTGGTGGTCAAGATTCGGGTGCAAGTTTTGGCGTCGAGCTCGTTTGAGAGCGCGTGCAGCGCCGAGTGAACCGACGCAAAGAACTTCTGCTTTTCAGCGGCGTCAGACGAAGCCCTGGTGATCGTCTTCGAAACCTCATCTTTGGCAACCAGGTTCACGCCGTTCTTGCCCTTGACCGAACTCACGATGGTGAGCAGAAGTTTGCCATCGGCGGCGTGCAGCTCTTCTAGCCAGTCGTTGCCGATGGTCTCGGTGGTGATGGCTGCGAGGTCGCCAGCGAGAGCGGCTGGGCTCGAGCTAGCCGTGGCGTGGACGACGGTCTTGGTGTCGCCGGAGCTGGCATTCAAGGCCGCGCATCCGGTCAGCCCGACAAGGGTCGACAACGCAACAACCGCGGTGGCCAGAGATCGATTAGCGCTCGTCTTCAGAACCATCGGTGTCTACGTCTCCCTCTTGCTCGGCAACTTCGTCGGGCGACTCGAGTTCGATGATGCCCTCGAGTTCTTCTACGGTTTCGCCTGTCTCGCCAAGGTCGGCTAGCGGGTCGGTCTCTTCGGCTTCGCCGTCATCCTCGCCGTCTTCATAGAGGTCTGCCCACTTGTCTTCATAGACCGGCTCGGCGTTATCGCCAGGCTGACCGAGTTCGCGCTCGAGTGCGCTGTAGTCGGTGTTTGGGCTGAAATACTTCAGCTCGCGAGCAACCTTGGTGTGCTTTGCTTTTTGACGGCCACGCCCCATGGCGTAACCCCCTAACGCTATTTGGCCAGAAGAAATCTGGGGATCCGACGGGGATATCTTGGGTTATTTTAGCAGTGCCGGGGTGACTTGCAGCACTCCGATGACGGCTGTGGATGAGAGCACAAAGGTCAGCAAGATGTTGAGGCCGGCACGGCGCAGTTGGCGGCGCCTAAAGTATTCGGCGGTCTGTGCGATGAAGGCGCTGAATGTCGAGAAGCCGCCCGCGACACCAATCGCGATGCTGAAACCGGCGGGGGTGTTTGGGTAGACGCTGCCCAGGCCGGCCTTGGCAAACATGGCGAGGCCCGAAGCCAAAACGTTTGCCGCCATGATTCCCCAGGGCAGGTAGCCGGTCCACTTGGATGCGACCAGACGCAGCACCGAGCCGAAGCCACCGGCCACGGCCACGGTTAGCAAAAACAAGGGGTTCATCGGCCGCCATCCTTGTTTGGCTTTGGCGCCTCGTCGATCTCGCCGAAGGGTTCTGGCTCAATCGGAGGCAGGCCGGCACCAGCGACAAATCGACGAGCCAGCCATGCGCCAACGAAGTAGGCGACGATGCCGTCGACAATCATCAGCAGAATCCAGGCGCCGGCGATGATGGCGAAAGGCTGGTGGGTGAGCACACCGGTCGATGGTTCAAACGGAAAGGCGAACCAAACGGCAACCGCGCTCAGGCTGGTGAGTCCGCCGCAGAAGCCGACGCTCCAAAAGGCGCGAGCGCGCTCGCCGGTGAGGCGCGGGTCGGCGTTGATCCAACCAACTATCAGGCAGCCGACGATGTTGACGATAAACAGCGTGCTGATCTCGTCGTTGAACGTGCCGGCAAAAACGCGCCACAGGCTGCCGATAGTGCCGCCGAGCAGCGTGAGCCCGAGATTCGCCGGAGTGAGTCGCAAACTACTCGTCGCCCTCGTCGTCTTTGAGCTTGACCTTATAAACGGCGTTGCGACCCTTTTCGTGCTTGCGCAGCGCGGGGCGCAGGTTCTCGCCGCGACGAGCATCGCCCGGCAGCGGCTTGCGGTCAAACGGGTTGAAGCGCTCGGCCGAACGCAGGCGCCAAGGCACGATGGTCACCATGGTGTGCGGCACATACATCAGTCGGCGGCGCAGGCGGTTGGCGCGGTGGTTGTGGAAGATGTGCTCCCACCAGTGGCCCACAACATACTTTGGCAGGTAGACCGAGATGCGCTCGTTGCGGTTCTGCTCGTGGTGCTCCTCGAGAAACGCAACCAGCGGGGCGGTGAACTCGCGATACGGCGACTCGATGATGACCAGTGGAACCTTGATTCCGTAGGCCTTCCACTCTTTTTCGAACTCGGCGGCGCGTTCGGGGTCGATTGCCACGTGAATCGCATCCAGGTCGCTGTGGTGGCTCGAGATCGCGTAGTCGAGGGCCTTCAGCTGTGGCAAGTTGAGCTTGTCCATGAGCACGACCGCGTAGTCGCCCTTGGCGCCAAACTGAATCTCTGGGTCGAGCGCCACCTCGTGCTCGATGGTCTTGTAGTAGCGACCGGTGTTGTACATGATCCAGTAGAGCGTCGGCATGATGATGAACACCAGCCAGGCTCCGTGGGTGAACTTGGTGATGGTCACGATCACGAGAACCGCCGCGGTCATGAAGGCACCGAAGCCGTTGATCAGGCGACCGGAGTTGGCCTCGCGCGCGCTGATGGTGCCGTCGGCGAGCCCGCGCTTCCAGTGCTTGAGCATGCCAAGCTGGCCAACGGTGAACGAGGTGAATACGCCCAAAACGTAGAGCTGAATGAGCTCGGTGACCGACGCCTTATAGACGATGAGCATCACGAG
>JBEGJS010000061.1:0-13964 GCA_041184485.1 Actinomycetota bacterium
AAGGCAAACGAACTCGGCATCGAGATTGCTCTCGACCTAGCTCTGCAGGCATCGCCTGACCACCCTTGGGTCAAGACGAACCCCGAATGGTTCACGACCCGCGCCGACGGCACCATCGCATACGCCGAGAACCCGCCAAAGAAGTACCAAGACATCTACCCGATCAACTTCGACAACGACCGCGATGGCATCTACAACGAGGTGCTTCGAATCGTGAAGCTGTGGATCTCGCGAGGCGTCAAGATTTTTCGCGTGGACAACCCGCACACCAAGCCAGTGAACTTCTGGGAATGGCTGATCGGTGAGGTCAATGCAGAGTTTCCTGAGGTCGTCTTCTTGGCCGAGGCCTTCACCAAGCCGTCGATGATGCACGCGCTGGGGCGAGTCGGGTTCCAGCAGTCGTACACCTACTACACCTGGCGCAACACCAAGCAGGAGCTCGAGAGTTACTTCGTCGAGCTATCGACCCAGTCGGCCGACTTCTTTAGACCGAACCTGTGGGTCAGCACGCCAGACATTCTGACCCAGTATCTTCAGTTCGGCGGCCGCGCCGGGCACCGCATCCGTGCTGTTATTGCGGCGATGGCGGGCTCGAGCTGGGGCATGTATGCGGGCTACGAGTTGGTCGAATCTGTGGCACGACCAGGCGCCGAAGAACATATCGACAGCGAGAAATACGAGTTCAAGCCGCGCGACTGGAAGGCCGCAACCAAGTACGGCAAGACCATCGCGCCTTACATCACCCGCCTCAACCAGATTCGCGCCGAGCACCCGGCGGTGCGCCAGCTGCGCAACTACCAGGTGCAGTACACCGACGACGACGGCATTCTGGCGTTCTCGAAGTACCTGGCTGCCGAGCACAATGCGAGCGGCGAGGCAGACCGCATCGTGGTCGTGGTCAACACCGACCCGCACACGATTCGCGAGACCACAGTGCACCTCGACCTGGCCAAGCTGGGCATCGAATACGGCACGCACCTTCAGATCACCGACCTGATCTCGGGCGACGTCTATCACGTGTCTTCGGACTTCTTCGTTCGACTAGACCCGTTTCACGAACCAGCCCACGTCTTTAGCGTCAAGCCCTACTAAGAAGAGGATCCCATGGCCAAGAAAATTGTCGGCGAAGTCGTTCCGCCATACATTTCGGAACATGAGCTAAGCCGCGTCGCGAACGGCGCTCACTTCTCGCCTCACTCGATCCTCGGCGTGCACCCGTATGAGGGCGGCTGGGTAATTCGCACCCTAAAGCCACTTGCCAAGTCTGTCTTTGCCGAGCTCGCAGCTGGCAAGAAGGTCGAACTGCACCACGCTTACCACGGCGTTTGGCAGGCCTGGGTCGACAGCAAGGATGTGCCCGACTACCGAATCGTTGCCGAGTTCGAGGGTGTCAACAGCCCAATCGAGTGGCGCACCGACGACCCATACCGTCACCTGCCGACCATTGGCGAGCTCGACCTGCACCTGATTTCGGAGGGTCGCCACGAAGACATCTGGAACGTGCTCGGTTCGCACGTTCGCAGCATCCCCGGCGCCCTAGGCGAATCGAAGGGTGTTTCGTTCTCGGTTTGGGCTCCAAACGCGCAGGCCGTGCGCGTGGTCGCAGACTTCAACCACTGGAACGGCGTCGCTCACGCGATGCGCGCGATGGGTTCATCTGGCGTCTGGGAGATCTTCATTCCGGGCGTTAACGTCGGCACCAAGTACAAGTACGAGATTCTCACCAAGGCCGGCCACTGGATCACCAAGATTGACCCGATGGCTCGCCAGACCGAGGTTCCGCCTGCAACCGCATCGATCGTGACCGAGTCAAACTACAAGTGGAAAGACTCGAAGTGGATCAAGGCTCGTGCCCAGAGCGATGCGCTCAAGGCGCCGATGTCGATCTACGAGTTGCACGCCGGTTCGTGGCGCAAAGACCTCAACTATCGCCAGCTCGCCGACGAGCTGATTCCATACGTGCTCGAGATGGGCTTCACCCACGTTGAGTTCATGCCACTGGCAGAGCACCCGTTCGCGCCATCCTGGGGTTATCAGGTCACGGGCTACTTTGCGCCGACATCGCGCCTCGGTCACCCAGACGACCTGCGCTACCTTATCGACAAGCTGCACGAGGCTGGCATCGGCGTCATTCTCGACTGGGTTCCAGCGCACTTTCCGAAGGATGAGTGGGCACTCGCCCGCTACGACGGCGAGCCGCTGTATGAGCACGCCGACCCTCGCCGCGGCGAGCACCCTGACTGGGGAACCTACATCTTCGACTTCGGCCGCAACGAGGTGCGCAACTTCTTGGTTGCCAACGCTCTCTACTGGCTCGAAGAATTCCACATCGATGGCCTGCGTGTCGACGCGGTCGCATCCATGTTGTATCTCGACTATTCGCGCGAGGGCGACAACTGGCTGCCAAACGTCTTCGGTGGCCGCGAAAACCTTGACGCCATCAAGTTCATGCAAGAGGTCAACGCCACTGCATACAAACGCAACCCAGGCATCATGATGATCGCCGAAGAGTCGACCTCGTGGGGCGGCGTTTCTGCGCCTACCGATGGTGGCGGCCTCGGATTCGGCTTCAAGTGGAACATGGGCTGGATGAACGACACCCTGAAGTACATCGAGAAAGACCCGATGTACCGTCGCTATCACCACGGCGAGCTCACCTTCTCGATGCTCTACGCATACGACGAGAAATTCGTGCTGCCGATAAGTCACGATGAGGTCGTGCACGGCAAGGGCTCGCTCGTTGCCAAAATGCCGGGCGACCGTTGGCAGCAGCTCGCGAACACTCGCGCCTACCTGGCCTACATGTGGTCGCACCCGGGCAAAAAACTGCTATTCATGGGCTCAGAGTTTGGCCAGCTATCGGAGTGGAACCAGGAGCGCGGGCTCGACTGGTGGATTCTGGAGCAGCCGACTCATCAGGGCCTAAAGTCGCTCGTCGCAAACCTCAACCGCATCTACCAAGAGACACCTGCCCTCTGGCAGCGCGATCACGAGCAGGGCGGATTCCAGTGGGTCGACGGCGGAGACGCCTTCAGAAACATGCTCACCTTCATTCGCTACGACGATGCCGGCGAACCACTCGCCTGTGTCATCAACTTCTCGGGCACCCCGCACCACGATGTGCGCCTGGGGCTGCCTCGTGGCGGTCAGTGGGATGAGATTCTCAACACGGATGCCGTCGAATTCGGCGGCTCTGGCGTTGGCAACTTTGGCTCGGTTACCGCCACGGATGAAGGTACCCACGGTCAGCCGAACTCGGCAATCGTGCAGGTTCCGCCTCTTGGTGCTGTTTGGTTCAAGCCATCCAAGGCCGCGAAGGCAACCAAGGCGAAGAAGGCCTAGAAGCCTCAGAAGCGCTACCAGCCTCGAAAGCCCTAGCGGCGCTGTCTGCTATAGGTTCTTGACCGCTAGCAGGCCCTGGTTGGCTCCAAGCAACTGGATGCCGGCTTGCGCGCTGCTCGGCGGCACATAGAACAGCAGCATGTTGCCGTACGTCGACTTGATTCCGGTTGAGCTGCCGCTCGCCTTTAGCAGCAACTTCTCTTGACCCGATACCGTCACCGCGCTGGTGCTCTTCTTGGCGCGAATGATGTAGTTGTCGAGCATGTACACGGCAACTAGCGCTCCACCGTCGGTGGTTGCCAGCGACTCGACGTGCTTGTCACCAAGGGAGTGCTCGAAGCGGGCTGTCGCCGACTTTAGTGATGCCTTCACCTGCACCTGGTTCTGAGACATCTGGGTAAAGAACGGGTTGCTGCCAACGGCGAACTTAGATGCGAACTGGCTCGAGTCGCCCTTGTTGATTACGTCGCCGAAGGCATAGGCGAGCAAGCTGGGTTTGACCTTGAGGAACAGCGAGTCAGGCGTGATTGAAATCGATCCTGCACTGGCCAGCGGAACGGCTGGAATCTTGGCGCCAGGCAGGAGCGGAATCGTGTACCAAACCTTGTAGTTTTCACGCGGGCTCTTTTGGATGAGCACCAGTAGCTGCGGCAGCGAGTGCGAGGCAGTGTCTTCGGTGACGACCATGACCGTGCGGGGCCAAGATGTCGTGGCCTGCGGCAGCACGAAAGTGACCGGAGTCTCGGCGATACCCGGGCTCGGGGTTGTGCGGCTTGAGAGTTTGCGCAACTTGTAGTTGACCGCGCGCAAGGCCAGGGCCGGGCCAGCGAAACGAATCTTGAGCGTCTTCTTATCCTCGCGACTGTCGGCCGCGGTGGTTACCGCGACGACGTTCGCGAGAATGCGATCTAGTTGTTTTGCCGAGACCGCTGGCGGGGCCTGCACCACGGCAGACGCGCTGGGGCTAGGGCTCGTGGTCGACTGTGCCGGTGCACAGCCGGCGAGCGCGCCTAGTGCAAGGCTCGAAGCTACTATTGAGCCGAGCGCTCGCCCACCGCGCCTTGCGCGGTAGCGGCCCCGAGCTGGCCCGGCGCTGCGGTTGCGCTTCACCTTGTACTTGGGGCCCTGAGGAGGCTTGGGCAAGCGACGTCGAGGCCCGCGAGTCTTGCGGTTCTTAGCGAGAGCCAAAGAGTTGAAGACGAAGGCGACAATCAGCAGCACGCCACCGACAATCAGCAGGGTGGTTGACTGACTGACATCCCGATTGATTCGCCAGGCAATGTCAACGGCTGACGGGGCACGACCAGCGCCATCCGAGGCAAGAAGAACTGCGTTGTCTGACCCGCGCGAAACACTGAGCGTCAACGACTTGGTTGCACGAAGCTCGCTGCGCCAGAGATCTGACCCAAAAGGGTTTACCTTGGTCGTCGCCCAGCCGCTGAGCTTCTCGGTTAGGCGGCTAGCCTTGGCGTCGGTGCCAACGATGATGTGCTTTTCCCGACCTACCCAGGCGGCAAGGTCTGAGGTTCGGCCAGTCGCAGCAAACACCTTGCCAGGCGCACTTACCGTCAACGAAATGGCTCCGTCGCGCGCGTTTAGGGTGGCATTCGGAATCAGAACAAATGGCGCAGACGTGGTGCTTCGAAGTGCGAGATGGCTCTCTACCGGTGTCGCCCAGATCGTTCTTTGGCCTAGCCCAACCAGCAGCAAAATCAGCGAAACGACGAATAACCCTGTCGCGATCAAAAAGCGCATGGGATATCCAATCAGGCTAAACTTGGCTCGAGAACTGCTATCTGGCAATTCTAACCAACCCGCATAGAGAGGTCCCTGTGGCAGAGCAGAACGACTTCCCGATTGTGATGCGGGGGTACGCCCGCGAAGCCGTTCTCGAAGCCATCCGCGACCTCGAGCGCGAAATTTTGCGCCTGAACGCCCAAAACACTCAACTCTCTAGCGAGGTTCGCGAGGCACGAAATCAGGTCGGCGACCTGACACAGCAATTAGGCAAGATTGCCGCACCAAACTACGCCACGGTTGGCGCCAGCGCCGCCGAAATCTTGAGTTTGGCCGAGGAACAGGCCAAGCGAATCATCGCCGACGCACACAACGAGCGCGCGAGGCAGTTGAAGGCCCTCGAGGCCGAAACCGAAGACATTCGCGGCGAGGCCAAAGGCTACTACGACTCGCTCGTAGCCGAAGCACAGCGACGCGGTGAGCGCCTGCTGACCGGCGCCAAGGTAGAGGCAGACGAAATCCTTAATCAGTCGCGCGCCCAGGCCGCCGGCATGATCGATGAGGCTACGCGCGAAGCCGCGGCCATCCGCGGTGCTATCAGCACCGAAGTCGCCAAGATGAGGGCGACCGCAAAACGTGAAATCGAAACTCGACGCACCTCGTTCGAACGCGAACTCGCAGAGCGTCGCATGATTCTTGAGCGCGAACTAACTCGCGAACTTGACCCCGAACTTGCCGCTCGCTTGGTTACCGAGGAGGCCCGCATCAACCTAGACCTCGAGCTTTCGGCGCGACGAGCCGAAGCCGAGCAGGACTACCTGGCCAAACACCAAGAGGCAGTTGCGGCAACCCAGAAGTACCTAAACGAGGCCAACGAGCAATTGCGCACAGCCATGTTGCGAGCCAACACCGCCCGTCTCGAGGCTGAAACCCTCGAGGCCGCGGCGAAGTCGATCAACAAGCGCACCCGCGAAGAGGCAAAGGCCAAGGCTGACGCAATCATCGTGGCGGCCGAGGCAGAGGCCAGAGCAATCATTGCAGCGTCTCACGATGCCGCCGCCGAGAAGGCCGCCAAGCTCGCCGAGCAGGTCGCGAACCTAGAGCGCGAGCGGGATGCGATTCAGACTTATCTAGACAATCTGACCAGCGTGGTCAGCCGTGCACAGCGAATGACCAGTGAGGCATAGGTAAACCATGCAGGGCAACGGAACCAAAATCACCAACGGATTTCAACTCGGCCTGCTTGGCGGACTCGGTGTAATCACCGCGATTCTGCTCGGAAACGCACTCACCACGATTGCCGGCGTCATCACCTACGTTGCGGCAGCCCTGTTTCTCGCGCTCGGCCTAGAGCCACTGGTTGCCAAGCTCGTCGAACGCGGTCTCAAGCGAAAGATTGCGGTCCTGACCGTTATCGGCGGCCTGCTGCTGGTTCTTGCCGGCATCGTGACTGCCATCATCCCTCCGCTGATTACAGAGGGTTCACACCTCGCCTCGCAAACGCCGCGCATCCTTACCGACATTTCAAATCAAGGATGGGTGACGACGCTCGACGCCAAGCTTGGCGGCAGTGTGCACAGCTCGATTGACACGGCATCGAAGTTTCTAGCAGACAGCAAGAACTGGCCGACCCTGGCGGGTGGCGTCGTGCAGGTTGGCCTCTCACTGCTAAACGGCTTCAGCGGGCTCACCGTCATCTTTATCCTCACCATTTTCTTCATGGCATCGCTCGATGGTTTCAAAAACTGGATCTACTCGCTCATTGCCACTAGTCGTCG
Organism: Actinomycetota bacterium; assembly: GCA_041184485.1. GTDB lineage: Bacteria > Actinomycetota > Actinomycetes > Actinomycetales > Microbacteriaceae > Rhodoluna. Next base: position 6,858 of record JBEGJS010000061.1, read on the forward strand.
CGGGGCATTCAAAAACATCGCCGAGGAGATCTTCGATTCCATCGGCCGATACGTGATGGGTCAGGTTTCTGTCGCGCTGCTCAACGGTGCCCTTGCCTTCATCGTGATGAGCATCATGCAGGTGCCCTTCGCACTCATCCTGGCTTTCATTGAGTTCCTACTCGCACTTATTCCTCTGGTCGGTTCAATCAGTGGAGCTGTGCTCGTCACCTTGGTGGCATTGACCCACTCGCCCACCGCTGCACTCGTGATGGGCGTCTACTACGTGATTTACATGCAGGTCGAGGCCTACGTGATTGGCCCTCGCGTTATGCGCAAGGCCGTCTCTGTGCCAGGTGCGGTTGTCGTCGTTGCCGCACTTGCCGGCGGAACCCTACTTGGCGTGCTTGGCGCGCTGGTGGCGATTCCGGTTGCAGCATCCGTGATGTTGATTATCAAGCAGGTCTGGATTCCCCGCCAAAACGCACGCTAGTTAGGCCGCCAAGAGGTGGGCAGCGGGTAGCGCTCGGGGTTCACCGCAAGAACAATCTCGTTAAGCACTCGGGCCGTTGCGAGCTCGCCAACCCAAAGATGTTTTGCGTCATTCACGCCAATAACGCGAGCGTGATGCACCAGTGAAAAACGCCTGGATGCCTCTTCGGGCTGAAGGTAGTCGTCGTGTTCGGGAACAATCGCGAGCATCTGGCGATGGTTGCCGATCCAGCGGCTCAGGTCTTCATCTTTGGCTCGGCGGAGCGGCGGCGAGAGCAGAATCACGCCTTCGATGGGGGCATCAAAGCCATACTTGATGGCCAACTCGGTGCCGAAAGACCAGCCCACGAGCCAGAGTTTGGGCAGGCCGCGCGAGAGGGCAAAATCGATGGCCGCCTGAACGTCCGCGGCCTCGGTGATTCCGTCGCCAAAGACCCCGTCGCTCTTGCCGCGAGGTGACTCGGTGCCGCGAGTATTAAACCTGAGCACTGCGAGGTCGGCCAGCTCGGGCAGCCGGTTGGCCGCCTTTCTTAAGACGTGTGAGTCCATGAAGCCGCCGTGGGTAGGCAACGGGTGCAGCGTAATCAACGTGGCAACCGGCGGGCGGCCAACCGGCAAGGCCAGCTCGCCGACCAGGTTGAGGCCGTCGCTCGTCTTGAGTGTGATGGCCTCGCGCACGCTCGGCAGCTCTGCGCTGCTGCGAATCTCGATAGCGTCACTCAAAGCAGGCTCCCCTGCCACGATGCCCAGCACGCGTTGTGAAAGTGGCGCCTGGTGCCGACGCCGCGATGGGTGTCGAACGCAACGATGTGCACGACACCCTTGACGATGACCATGTTGCAGTGTGGGCAGATCCACTGCTTGTCGTCTTCGGCGTTGGCACCGCTGCTGGTCTGCACCGTGTACTCAACTCCGCGTTTTACCGTCGTGTGCTTGACTCCGCGCAGCGCGACCTCAAGATTCAACTCTGCGGGCTCTTCTCGGCGACCCTTGCCGTTTTTCGGTCGATTGCTTCGCGGCATCAGTACCATCCGAGTTTGTTTGAGTGGGCGTAAGCGCCACAGGGCGAACCGTAGCGACCCTGAATGTAGTCAAGACCCCAAGTTATCTGAGTGGTCGGGTTTGACGCCCAGTCTGGCCCCGCGCTGGCCATTTTTGCCCCCGGTAGCGCCTGGGGAATCCCGTATGCGCCAGAACTCCTGTTGTAGGCGTTGACCCGCCAGTTCGACTCACGAGTCCACAGGGCAACGAGGCAAGAATACTGGTCGGCACCCCACTTTCGCTCGCCGACCATGGTGAAGGCAATGGCCTTGACCGTGCCTGGGCTTGGAATATCGGCCGCGGCCACGAAGATGCCGGACGCATCGGTTCCCGTGGTCACCTTATAGCCGCCGCGCTGAAATGTAATGTTCTGGGTTCCGTAGTAGCCATATGTCTGGGTTGGGTCGGCCGAGTCGCGGTCAAACGTTAGGTTCGTATCGGCGCTGGCCATCGAACCTGAGTATGGGTCGACGATCGAGACCATGATCAGGCTGGCTGCGAAGACAAAAGCGGGGATGCCGCGAAAACGATGGCCCCGGGCTTCCTCGTTTTCGAGAGGTGACCATCCGCGCTCGGCGGCAAAGCCCGCAACGCGCGCCTTCAAGCGTTCGCGCCGTGAGATTCGGCGAGCCGAGTATCTACCCATAGCAAATCACCAAACCTAGCGGCCTAGCGCACGCTCCGACTCGAGAAGCTCGAGCACCCGATCGATAAACGCGTCAACTTGGCTTTCGTTGTAGCCCCGTCTGCTTTGCACAAAAATGGCGCGACGAACTTCGCTGATCTCGAGCGGTTTGGCGGCCGAGACGTGGTCGACAACTTTCTTGCAAAGCCGGTTTACAGCTCGCACGTTATAGCCACGAAGCGGCCATACGACTCGCTTGAACTTGCTGCCTCGAGGGCGCTGGGCTCGTCCGAGCACGAGATTCTGCAATCTGATAATCTCGCTCGCCATAGCCGAATCGCCAAAATTCGCCACTCTGGCCGCAAATTCTCTCTCAACAAAGACATCCTCGAGTCGATCCAGTGCGCCGTCTACGGCAGAGACCGAGTAGCCGTTTCGAACCAACTTGAAACCCTGCGAGCGAAGACGTGCGGCATCAACCAGGGTGGTGCCTGGCTCTGCATAGGCGAGGCGGGCGCGTTCGACAAACTCATCCACTTCGCCCGGTTCATAGCCGAGGGTGCGTCCTGAAACGCGGGGGAATTCGAAACTCACGCTTCTATTCTCGCAGGTTAGAAGGGTAAATCGATGGGCAGGGTGGCCAGCAGATAGACGATGATGGCCGATGGCAGGTGAGAGTCGAGACGATCAACAACGCCACCGTGCCCGGGCAGCCACGAGCTCATGTCTTTGATGCCGAGGTCGCGTTTGATAAGCGACTCAGAGAGGTCACCCATGACCGACGTGAACATCAGGCAACTTGCCAATAAAAGCCCGAAGAGCCATCCGCGGTGCAACAACTCGACACTAAAAATCACGGATGCGGCGCCACCGACCAAGACAGCGCCGGCGAAGCCTTCCCAGGTCTTTTTGGGGCTTACTCGAGGCGCAAACGGAGTGCGTCCCCACTTTCGACCAACTAGGTAGCCGGTCGTGTCGATTAGGGCAACCGTGGTAATCGAGGTCACAACCCAATAGCCACCGTTAATGGCTGTTCCGAGTCCGTCGGTTTGGATGCTCAGCAAGAGCACAATGAACGAGCAGGTTAGCGGCAGGTAGATGATCACGAACGCGGCAGCAGAGATATCTCTAAAAACCTGCTTTGGCGTAAAGGTTTCGCCGGCTCGCTTTTCGAAGTGGATGTGCCCGAGCCGCCAAAGAATCGAGGCGGTAATCGTCACGAGGGCCGCTAGCCATTGCCCCTTCGACCCGAACCAGTAGGTCACTGGCATGATCGCGAGGCCGCCGAGCAAAACTGGGATGTGCGGAACGTACCAGCCCTTGGTGCGAATGGCGGTCGCTAGTTCCCAAGCACCAGCAGCAGCGGCAACCGCGGCGACCGGAATGAATAGCTCTTTGATCCAGAGCACAGAGAGCAGAAATCCGCCGCCCATGAGAAGCCCGTAAATCACGGACTTGGAGAGGCTGCGACCCCCGCTATCGACCTGTGCCTCAGTCATTTAAACCTCGAGCAGCTCGACTTCTTTGCGCTTCAGGGCCTCGTCGATGGCATCCACGTGGGTCTTGGTCAGCGCGTCGAGTTCTTTCTCGGCGCGAGCGATCTCGTCGTCGCCGGCCAGCGAGTCCTTCTTGATCGCGGCTAGGTCGTCGTTGCCCTTGCGTCGAATGTTGCGCACCGCGACGCGGGCATCCTCGGCCTTGTTGCGAACGATTTTGACGTACTCTTTGCGGCGGTCCTCGGTTAGCTCTGGCAGGCTCACGCGCACCAGGTTGCCGTCGTTGGTTGGGTTGGCGCCGAGGTTTGGCATGTCACGAATGGCCTTCTCGATGGCGCCGAGAGCGCTCTTGTCGTAGGGCGTGATGACGATTGTGCGGGCCTCTGGGTTCTGAAGCGAAGCCAACTGCGCCAAAGGGGTCGGGGTGCCGTAGTAGTCGACGTTGATCTTCTGAAACAGGGCGGGGTTGGCTCGTCCGGTGCGAACGGTCGCGAAGTCATCCTTGGCCGACTCGACGGCCTTGCTCATCTTTTCGGTGGCTGTAGCCAGCACTTCGGCAATCATCTCTATTTCTCCTTGTGTTCGAGTCTTTTTGGTCGCTTAGGCGGTGACCAGGGTTCCGATTTTGTCGCCAAGAATCGCGTTGGTGATGTTGTGCTCGCCCTGCATGCCAAAAACCCGCATCGGCATGCCGTTGTCCATGCATAGGCTAAACGCGGTGGCGTCGACGACCTTGAGTCCGCGCACGAGCGCATCCTGGTATGAAATGTGGTCGAGACGAACCGCGGATGGGTCTTTCTTTGGGTCGGCGGTATACACCCCATCGACGCCATTCTTGGCCACGAGAACTTCTTCTGCCTTGATCTCGAGCGCGCGCTGGGCGGCCACGGTGTCGGTCGAGAAGTATGGCATTCCGGCGCCGGCACCGAAGATTACGACGCGACCGAGCTCGAGGTGGCGAATCGCACGAAGCGGAATGTATGGCTCGGTGACCTGGGCCATGGTGATTGCCGACTGAACGCGGGTTGGCTGTCCAGCCTGCTCGAGAAAGTCTTGCAGCGCGAGGGCATTCATCACGGTGCCCAGCATGCCCATGTAGTCGGCGCGAGAGCGCTCCATGCCGCGCTGGCTGAGTTCGGCTCCCCTAAAGAAGTTGCCGCCACCAACGACGATTGCGACCTCGGCGTGCTTCGCACCTTCGGCAATTTCGCGAGCCATCGCGGCTACAACGTCGGGGTTTACGCCGATCTGCCCACCGCCGAAAGCCTCACCAGAGAGCTTCAAAAGTACTCGGCGCTTGCTTGCCATGACATCCTCCTGTGGGCGTAAAACTCTAGAACTATCCTAGGCGGGCAGACGAAAAGGCCCGGTCTTCTGACCGAGCCTTTTCGTGAAACTAGCCTGTTTGTGTGGCTGGTTTGGCGACTAGGCGCCAACGCGGAAGCGCACGAAGGCCGAAACCTTGACGCCAGCGTTGTCGAGCACCTTGCCAACCGACTGCTTGTTGTCCTTGGCGAAGTCCTGCTCAAGAAGAACGTTCTCTTTGAAGAAGCCGTTTACGCGGCCTTCAACGATCTTCGGCAGGGCTGCCTCTGGCTTGCCCTCGTTGCGAGCGGTCTCTTCAGCGATGCGACGCTCGGTCTCAACGGTTGCTGGGTCGACGTCGTCACGGTTCAGAACGCTTGGCGAGAATGCCGCGATGTGCACTGCAACATCGTGAGCGGTCTCTGCGTCTGCGCCCGAGTAAGCAACCAAGACACCAACCTGTGGTGGGAGGTCCTTGCTGGTGCGGTGCAGGTAGGCGTCAACTGCTGCGTCGGCAACGACTGCGAGGCGGCGAAGTTCGACCTTCTCGCCGATGATGGCGGCCTCGTCGTTGATTGCGTCTGCAACGCTCTTGCCACCGAGGTCGGCTGCGAGAGCCGAGTCGAGGTCGGTTGCGCCTGCTGCGACGATTGCGTCAGCGATCGACTCAGCGAGGGCTACGAACTTGTCTGCCTTTGCAACGAAGTCGGTCTCGCAAGCGAGCTCGACCAGGTAGCCGGTGCCACCGTTGACGCGAGCTACGACCAAACCATTGCTGGTGGTGCGACCCTCGCGCTTGGTGACGCCCTTCAGACCCTTTAGGCGAAGAACCTCGAGCGCCTTGTCAACGTTGCCGTCGGCCTCGTCGAGTGCGTTCTTGCAGTCCATCATGCCGGCGCCGCTGCGCTCGCGCAGGGCCTTTACGTCTGCTGCGGTGTAGTTAGCCATTACTGAGCTTCCTTTTCTGCTGCTGCCTCGGCTGCTGGAGCCTCGACTGGGGTTTCTGCTGGGGTCTCGACAACTGCCTCTGCTGGAGCAGCTGCTGCTGCCTCTGCCTGGCCGGCTTCGAGAAGCTCGCGCTCCCACTCGGCTAGTGGCTCTTCTTCGGCCTCTGGCTTCGAGTGCTTGGCGATCAAGCCCTCGGCGACTGCATCCGCGATGACGCGGGTGAGCAGTGCAACCGAGCGGATTGCGTCGTCGTTGCCTGGGATACCAATGGTGACCTCATCCGGGTCGCAGTTGGTGTCGAGGATGCCGATAACTGGGATGCCCAGCTTCTTGGCCTCGGTGATCGCGAGGTGCTCCTTGTTGGTGTCAACAACCCAGATAGCCGAAGGGGTGCGGGTCACGTTGCGGATACCGCCGAGCGACTTCTCTAGCTTCTCCTTCTCGCGGCTCAGGATGAGGAGTTCCTTCTTGGTGAGACCGCTCTTGGCGGCGTCGGTGAAGTCCATCACTTCGAGTTCCTTGAGACGTGCGAGACGCTTCTGAACGGTGTTGAAGTTGGTCAGAAGACCACCCAACCAACGCTGGTTGATGTATGGCTGGCCAACGCGCTGAGCCTGCTCGGCGATTGCCTCTTGAGCCTGCTTCTTGGTGCCAACGAAAAGAATGGTTCCACCCTTGGCAACGATGTCCTTGACGAACTCGTATGCCTTGTCGATGTGGGTGATCGACTTCTGAAGGTCGATGATGTAGATGCCCGAGCGGTCGGTCAAGATGTAACGCTTCATCTTGGGGTTCCAACGGCGGGTCTGGTGACCGAAGTGAACGCCGCTGTCGAGCAGCTGGCGCACGGTTACTACTGCCATGGCAGTACTTCCTTTCGGCGCAATAATGCGCCACTCAGTTAACTGTTTCGAGCGGTTGCTCGTCACACCTGGTGCCGAATCGCCGCAGCCGGGATTTCTCTCGGACTGAGTTGCTGACGATTTGGTTCGACACGCGAAGTCGATATCCTCGACGCGCCACAGCGAAACCTAGGTTTCAAGCGGGTTGTCGCGATGAATATCGCTTCTCAAAGCATACCATTTCTGCCCCAAATGGTTATCCCCCGAGGCGAAAATCTTTGCCCACAGATTGTGCTCTGCCCGCAGGCATTTAGCCGCGCTGCCCAATGCTTGTGGCATGAAAAACAGGTATCTGCAGGCGGTCTGTCTGGCTCTAGGC
>JBEGJS010000062.1:0-3902 GCA_041184485.1 Actinomycetota bacterium
TCATTCAGTATGTGGTCGAAGAGGCGGTCAACGCCGGGCTCGAAGACCTGCTGATGATCACCGGTCGCAACAAGAACACCCTCGAGAACCACTTCGACCGCGTCACCGAGCTCGAGCACACACTCGAGGCGAAGGGCGACACCGGCAAGCTGTTCAAGGTTCAGGAGTCGAACGCCCTCGCCGACATTCACTACACGCGTCAGGGCGACCCACGCGGCCTCGGCCACGCCGTGCTGCGCGCCAAGTCGCACGTAGGCGAGCACTCGTTTGCGGTTCTGCTCGGCGACGACGTGATCGACAGCCGCGACGCACTCCTAGAGAAGATGCTCCAGGTGCACGAGAGCACAGGCGACAACGTGATTGCCCTCATGGAGGTTGACCCGAGCCAGATTCACCTCTACGGCTGTGCCGTGATCGAGCGCGACAGCGACGACCCGGATGTGGTCAAGGTGACCGGCCTTGTAGAGAAGCCCAAGACCGAAGAGGCCCCGTCGAACCTGGCGGTGATCGGCCGATACGTTTTGCGTCACGAGATGTTCGACATCCTAGAAAAGACCAAACCGGGACGCGGCAACGAGATTCAGCTGACCGACGGGCTCGAAACCGCCGTTGAGCACCCCGAGATCGCCGGCGGAGTGCGTGGCGTGGTCTTTCGCGGCCGTCGCTATGACACCGGTGACAAGCTCGACTTCATCAAGGCGACCCTGCAGATTGCGGTTGACCGAGACGACATCGGCGAAGACCTTCGCGAGTGGCTCAAGCCGTTCGCGCAGAAGCTCTAAACCCGCCGCCAAGGCGCATTCAGGCGGCTCCAGAGGGGCCAACTGATAGATTAGAGGCACGCTGGCTTCGAACAGGAAGTGCCATTTATGTCTTCAGAGATCGTCGTTTGTTCCTTTTATACCGCGGATGACTACTACCGCGGATGGGCCGAAAAGCTTCGCCAAAACCTAGAAGACCTCGGCGTCGACTACGAACTCCTAGAGATCGAAAAGAAAGAGGGAGAGAACTGGGCAGACATCTGCCGCAAGAAGGTTCCGTTCATCGCATCGGTCTGCGAGAAGTACCCGAACAAGAAGATCTTCTGGACAGACGTCGACTGCTCGATCCTCAGTTTTCCTGACTTTCTGCGCAACTTCAGCGCCGACATCGTTGGTTTTCAGCGTGGCTTCGGCAGCCCGCTGAACATCGGCTACGGCCAGCGCGCCCGCTTTTGGGAGCCAACCTTCTGGGGCATCAACACGACCCCGCAGGCCCGCAAGATGATTCGCGACGCCGCAGCACTCGAGGCCGTTGCCACGATTGCCGCCACCGACGACTACTTCATGGAAGAAGCGTGGCGCGCGAACTGCGAGAACCTGACCTTTCAGATCTTGCCTTCGAACACCATCACCAACAAGGGCACTCGCAACGAGTTCTCGAAAGAGCTCTTCTACACCTTTGGCTCGAGCGGCTCGGTTGCCGAGTTCAAGGGCCAGGTTGTGCAGCACAAGCGCAAGAAGGGCAAGATGGGCCTGCGCAAGGGCCTCCTCGTCACCGCAAAGCGCATTGAGAAGACTCTGCCAAACTCGGTTGCAGGCCGCCTCCGTCTGATTGCCGACACCAGCGGAATCACCGGCATGCTGACCAACAACCGCAAGAAGGATGCAGCAGCCAAGGAGCGCTACGCCCAGCTGAAGAAGATCGTTAAGGCCGGCCAGGCTGGCGACCGCGCGACCCTCGAGGCAACCGAAAAGGCCCTGCGCGGCAACGTGATTACCACCAGCGCCGAAGAGGCGAACATCACAGCGGCCAAGAGCTTCTTGGACTACTCAGACCGCGGCAGCGACAAGAAGCTCTCGCTAGCCTGGTGGGTCCGCCCATTCCCCGGCAACTTCGGCGACTGGCTGAGCCCGCTTATCTTCGCCAAGCACACCGACCGCAACATCGTCTTTCAGTCCACCACTACTCCGGCACTGAGCCCACACATCATCTCGCTCGGCTCGATCGGTCGCTTCATCAAGCCAAACTCGATCGTGGTTGGCACCGGAATCTCGAGTGAAGACATCACCCTCGCATCCAAGGCCGACTACGTCTCGGTTCGCGGCCCGCTGACCGCCGCCGTGCTCAAGAAGTCGGGTGGACCATCGGTTGAGTCGTTCGGCGACCCTGGCATCATCATCTCGCGCATTGTTCCGGTTGAGCGCAAAACCACCAACGGCCGCATCGCGTTCGTTCGCCACTTCACCCACAAGAACGTGCCGATGAAGCTGCGCGACAACATGGATGAGCTCGACGTGCTGGTTGGCGACCCCGCCGGCATCACCGACCTGCTGGTCAAGTTGAACCAGTATGACTCGGTGGTCACCAGCGCCATGCACATCTACATCACCTGCCAGTCCTACGGCATCCCATGCGCCTTGGTCACCTTCGAGGGCTTCGAGCACAAGGTGCACGGCACCGGCATGAAGTACCGCGACTACTCGCTCGGCGCTGGTCTGGCCGAGGTGAACCCGGTTGCCATCGGGCACGATCTCAAGAAGATTGACCTCGACAACATCATCACCGACTACAAGGTCAGCGAAGCCAAGATGAACGAGGTTGAGGCCGCGGTTCTCGAGGGCATCCACCGATACGAAAATCGCTAAACAGCCAGCATGAAAGAAATCTTCGGCAATCTGGTCGCCTCATTCAAAGAGGTGTTTCCGAAGGGCGGCGGCCACCGCTGGCGTGCCCTCGGCTTGATTCTGATTGCTTCGGTGATTCCCCTTTCACAGCTGTTCGTCATCCGTGTCTTTTCTGGGATGATTCTGCACACCTCAAAGAACCTCGACGTGCAAGAAATCGTGATCAACTTTGTGATCTTCTTTGCGCTGTTTGGCTCGACCCACCTGGCTACCTACTGGCAAAAGGTTTATCGGGTCAAGGTCTTTGAGCGCGCCTTTGCGGCGAGCGGTCGCAAGGTCACGAAATACAAGGAGTCATGGGAGTGGGCGCTCGCCTTTGAGATGAGCAACCTGCTGCACATGGCTACTACCGCACTGGTGCTCGTGGTGTTCTTTGCCTCGCTCAACCTCTGGATGGGCCTTATCAACGTGGTAGTCGTGGCGATCTCGTTTGAGATCATCGGAATCATCTATCGACGCCAAATGGCGACCCAAAAGGGATTCGCCGAGGCTCGCGACAAGAAGCAGCAGATCGACACCGCGGTTCGGGTTGGCGCCCGCATTCGCTCCGGCGAGTTTGGCACCCTGATGACGAGCATCGGCTACATCGTCTTGCTCGCCGTGCTGCTGTTGCTCAAACTTCAAGACCTGATTACTGCGGCTGACGCCATCACCCTGTTCTTGGGCATGCGCATGCAGAACAGCAACTTGTCAAACGTCTCTGGTGCGCTGATGCGCTACGCCAGGGCCCGCGCCCAGGCCGACTAACGTGACCGGCGCAACTCGCCCCAAGCTCACGATTGGCTTCTCGACCCTAGACGAGCGCTATCGCAACATCACCCTGCCGGCGGCTCGGGCAGACCGCGAAATCTTGATCATCGTGCAGAACACCGGCGCCGAACCGATCGGCGACGTGTTGGCCGCGCTGGGGGCGAGTGGCCGAGGCGACATCCGTGTTTTAGAACTCAGGTCGAAGGGCGTTGCCAAGAGCCGCAATGCCGCGTTGCGCGAGGCTGCCGGCGAGTACTTGATCTTTGCCGACGACGACATCGTGTTTAGCGACGCTGGGCTCGACGAGGTTTGCGCCTACCTGGATGCGAACCCAGGCTGCGACTTTGTGCTCGGGCAGGCGACTGACCCGGCCGGCGTGCTGCGCAAGAAGTATGCGAGCGGGCCTGAGCGGTTGTGGTTGTTCAACAGCGCCAAGGCTGCGACCTACGAAATGGTCGTTCGCGTGGATGCCTCGCGGCGCAAAAA
>JBEGJS010000063.1:0-8369 GCA_041184485.1 Actinomycetota bacterium
GGTGCCAAAGTTCGTAATCGACTGCCATCCGTTGGCGCGGCTAAAGTGCAGCACCTTCGAGTTGAGGTGACGGTGCCACTTAATGCTCTCGTCGCTGATCAACTGCGAGCGCAGGGCGAGCGCCAGGCGATACAGGTTGAGCGTCGAGGCCTCGTCGCGATCTTGCTTCTCGACCGAATAGTCGCCAAACCAGGATGGCTGCGGCAGGTGCGAGCCGCCTGGGCCGAATCCGAACGAGGTTCCGGTTGAGGTCCACGGCAGCGGAACGCGGCATCCATCGCGGCTGCGCGATTTGCCTGGGTTTCTGAACCACTGCGGGTCTTGCATCTGGTCGTGCGGAATCTCGAGCACTTCTTGCAGGCCGAGCTCCTCGCCCTGATACAGGTAGGTCGAGCCTGGCAGCGCCAGAATCAGCATCGTTGCGGCACGAGCGCGGTCGAGTCCTTGCTTCTTGTTGACCGGCGGGTTGACGCCGCCCTCGACGAACCACTTGTCGAGGTTGAGGCCATCTGGCAGGCCGTATCTGGTTGCATGACGAATCACGTCGTGGTTCGAGAGAACCCAGGTGGTCGACGAGCCCCACTTGGCTGCGCTGGCGAGGTTGAACGAAATCGTCTTCTTGAAACGACCGGCCTTCCAGTGCTCGCCGAGAAGATCGAAGTTGAACGACTGGCCGAGGTTGTCTTCGCTCGCATAGGGGTGGCGACGCTCTGGGTGCACCCATGCCTCGGCAACCGCAACGCGCGGTGGGTCATACTCGTTGAAAACCTGGCGCCACGAGCGATAGATGTCGTGCACCTCGTCGCGGTCGAACAGGTCATCGGTGCCGTCGTGTTTCACGATCGAAAGGTCGAACGACTGGCGCTCTGGCAGGTGACCGTTAGCGAGGTCCTTCACCAGGGCGTGAGCAACGTCAACGCGGTAGCCGTCGACACCGCGGTCGCTCCAGAAACGCAGGGTCTTCAAGAAGTCTTCGCGAACCTCGGGGTTATCCCAGTTGAAGTCGGGCTGCTCGCTGGCGAACAGGTGCATGTACCACTGGCCTGGCTCGCCGTTTGGTTCGGTGATGCGGGTCCACGCGGTTGGGCCAAAGTGGCTAGCCAACTCTGATGGACGGATCTCGCCGTTCTCACCTTTGCCGTCTCTGAAGATGTAGCGGTTGCGCTCTGGCGAACCCGGCGCTGCCTTTAGGGCCGCCTGAAACCATTCGTGACCAGAACCCGAGTGGTTTGGCACGATGTCGACGAACAGGCGGATGCCGGCCTGGTGTAGCGCATCGACCATCTTGTCGAACTCTGCGAGGGTGCCGATCTTTGGGTCGACGTCGCGGTAGTCATCGACGTCGTAGCCACCGTCGGCCAACGCGGATGGGTAGAACGGCGAGAGCCAAACGGCATCGACGCCGAGCTGCTGCAGGTATGGAACCTTCGAGATGATGCCGTTTAGGTCACCGATGCCGTCGCCGTTTGCGTCGGCAAACGAGCGTGGGTAGATCTGGTAAACGACGGCTTGGCGCCACCAGTCTTTGGGGCCTTTTAAGAAGGTGAATTCAGACATGCACGTGCCTTTGAATAGTCGCCGATTGGCGGATTTGCAGGATTTTCAGCCGTTTAGAGCTTGTAATACAAACATTGTAATCGCTGCAATAACCAGCAGGGCAGAGACCGTAACCCACAGTCTCGATAGTTTCTTCGGTTGCAATTCCCCGACAACGGTGCGAGCGGTTTTGCTTAATTTACTTATCCAGATGTAACCGCAAAACATTAGAGCGATAACGCCGAAGGCCGCAATCGGGGCAATCAAGAAGAGCAGCAGGCCGAGAGGCCCGGCAATTGGCAAATAGACGTTAACCAGGCGAAACTTGCCTCGATTCGAGGCAAAGGCATCGGCAATGCGGTCAGACTCGTCGCTCATGGTCTCATTGTGCCACTCGGCGTCTGGCCTCGATGGCCAGTGCCCAATAGCTGAAGCCGATAATCAGGGCTCCGCCGGCGAGGCCGAGTGGCCCGAGTAGCTCACCGCCAACAAGCGAGGCAACCGCCACCGCCCAGATTGGTTCGGTCGAAAGCAGCAGGCTCGCGCGCGAGGGCGAGGTCTTGCGAATGCCCCAAAGCAGCGCGATAAAGCCGAACACCGTGCAGAAGGCTGCCAAGAAGAGCACCGAGAACCACTGGTTTGCGTCGAAACCGGCCGCCGCCGAAAAGCTGCCGGGCACATCCGAGATAAAAAACAACACGGATGCGGTCGCGATCTGCACGATCGTCACGTTGAACGTGTTGGCTCTCTCGAACTTGAGCACGTGGCCCTGGGCAACCGTGTTGAGCGAGCGCACCAGGGCAGCGCCGAGCATGATGAAGTCGCCCAAATTTGGAGCGCTGAACCCGTGTTCGCCAACCAACAGCCCCACCCCAACGTTGGCGCCGACCCCGGCCACGAAGAAGGGCGGCGGCAGCCACCGGCGGGTCCAAAGCGACTCGAACACCGGCGTCAGAACGATGGTGAGTGAGATTATCAGGCCCGCGTTGGTCGCCGAGGTCAGCGAGATGCTGGTGGTCTCGATCATCATGATGACGAAGAGCATGATTCCGGTGGATGCGCCACCAAGCAGGTCAGCTCGCGTGAAGCGATCGCGCCTGAAGAACCAGATGCCGACCATCATCAGGGTTGCCGCGCCAAAGCGAACCGCGAGCATGCCGGGCACGCTGGCGTGCGCGGTCAGCGTCTTCGCGAAGTAATAGCTTGCGCCCCAAAAGAGGGCGACCGTGAGCAACAGGAGGTCGACGCTGAATCGACCATCCAGCGTTGACCGCTTGCTAATGGGTGCTTGGCTCTTGCTCAACCTCTGAGCGGTCGCCCGACCACAGGGTGTGGAAGGTGCCGTCGCGGTCGACTCGCTTGTAGGTGTGCGCGCCAAAGAAGTCGCGCTGACCCTGAACCAGGGCGGCTGGCAGGCGAGGCGAACGCAGGCCGTCGTAGTACGAGAGCGAAGACGCGAACGCAGGAGCAGGAATACCTGCGAGCGAAGCGTTGGCAACGACGTTGCGCCACGACTTGACCGACTTTGCGACGGCATCCTTGAAATAAGGGTCAAAGATGAGCGACTCGAGGTCTGGCTTGGCTGCGTAAGCGTCGGCGATGCGGTTCAAGAACTGGGCACGGATGATGCAACCGCCACGCCAGATCTTCGAAACGGCACCGAGGTCGATGTTCCAGCCATACTCGGCTGCGCCGGCGCGAATCGCGTCAAAGCCCTGCGAGTAGGCAACCAACTTGGATGCGTAGAGCGCGCGACGAACATCTTCGACGAACGCTGCCTTGTCGTCGATGTTCCACTCGGTGGCGTCTGCAGGCAGGCCAGAGACTGCGGCACGCTGAGCCGACTGCGAAGACAGCGAGCGGGCGAACACGGCCTCGGCGATGCCCGAAACAGGCGTGCCGAGGTTGAGTGCGGTCTGAACGGTCCAGACTCCGGTGCCCTTCGAGCCAGCCTGGTCGAGAACCACGTCAACGAATGGCTTGCCGGTCTTGGCGTCAACCTGCTTGAGAACCTCTGCGGTGATCTCGATCAGGAACGACTCGAGGTCACCCTTGTTCCACTCGGTAAAAATCTCGGCGATCTCGGCAGGCGAGTAGCCGCCGGCCTGGCGAAGAATGTCGTAGGCCTCAGCAATCAGCTGCATGTCGGCATACTCGATGCCGTTGTGAATCATCTTGACGAAGTGGCCGGCGCCGTCGGTGCCAACGTGAGTGACGCAAGGCTCGCCCTCGGCGATTGCGGCAATCGAAGCAAGGATGGGGCCGAGGGTCTTGTACGCCTCTGCGCTACCGCCAGGCATGATCGAAGGGCCCTTGAGTGCGCCCTCCTCGCCGCCCGAGATTCCGGCGCCAACGAAGTTGATGCCCTTGGCGCTGACCTCTTTTTCACGGCGGATGGTGTCGGTGAACAGCGCGTTTCCGCCATCCACGATGATGTCGCCTGGCTCGAAGCGCTCGGCTAGCTGCGAGATCACGGCGTCGGTGCCCTTGCCGGCCTGAACCATGATGATCGCGGTGCGTGGCTTGGCGAGCGATGCGACGAACTCGTCGATGGTCTCGCTGGCAATGAAGCCGGCCTCAGGGTGCTCGGTGATGAGCAGGTCGGTGCGCTCGTATGAGCGGTTGTAAACGGCAACGGTGTTGCCCTCGCGGCTGGCCAGGTTGCGGGCTAGGTTCGAACCCATTACGGCGAGTCCGACGACTCCGATGTTTGCACTGCCGACGTTAGAAGTAGTCAAGAGAATCCTTTTTAGGAGGGGATTTTGGCGCGACCGTTGCGCTCTTCAATTATCCCCGAAAAAAGCTCTGGTTTTAGGCTCGAAACCCACTTTTGTTTGGCAACTTTGTTGCCAGAGCGACTAGGGTCGCAAGAGTGAAAACAGACTGGATAAGACTGCGCCTGCTAGCCATTGCCGGGGGCCTCTCGTGGCTTGGCAGCTCGCTCACGACCTTCACGGTGGTGCTTCGATACAAGGATGAAGTTGGCCCCAGCGGTGTTTCGGCAATCCTGCTCGCAATGGTCGTGCCGACTATTCTTGCCGCGCCATACGGCGGCCTGCTGGCCGACCGCCTGAGCACGCGGGTGCTCGTGCCATCGCTGCTCTCGGTGATGGGGCTAAGCAGCGTCGCGATCGCGTTCAACCCCGGCTTCGGGTGGGCGCTCGTTTTTCTAGCCATCACCGCAGCCTGCGGAACTCCCGTTGGTGCCGCGTTCTCGGCGGCGCTGCCCGAGTATTCGGCGCCCGAAGACCTTGCTCGCGTGAACAGCCTCATGCAGATCGGCGCCTCACTCGGCAGCATGTTCGGCCCAGGCCTCGCTGGCGTGCTGATCAAGTCGACCCACTCATACTTTTGGCCGTTCATCATCGATGGTCTCTCGTTTTGGACCCTCGCGGTAGCCATCCTGTTGCTTGGAATCAATCGCAAGCCTCACCCGCACGAAGCCGGCGAAAAATCCAGCATGTTGGCTGGCGTCAAGGTCATCGCGACGATCCCGCTCGTGCGCGCTCTGGTCATCATGTTTGCCGGGCTAATAGCCGCAATCAGCGTCATGAACGTCGGCGAAGTGTTTCTTGTGATGAACGTTTTGGGTGCCGACGAGTTCATCTACGGAATCGTCTCGGCAACCTTCGCGATTGGAATCGTTCTAGGTTCAACCCTGATTTCTGCGCTGAAACTGCCCGAGAAGCGCCATGCGCCGCTAATCGTGATGTCGCTTGCGGCAATATCCGCGTTCACACTGATCATCGCGTTCGCTTGGCACTGGGTGGTCGTTGCCGTTGTCTGGTTCTTTGCCGGCATGGCCAACTCGGTGCTCAACTCTTATGGCTCGGCGCTGGTGCTAAATCGCACGCCAGAGAAGGTGCGCGGCCGTGTTATGGCTTCGGTTCAGGCTATTTTCTCGGTCGCCAACGTTGCCTCGATGACGATGGGCGGCGCGCTGATTGGCTGGTTTACGGTGCGGCCGGTTCTCGCCGGGGCGGGCATCCTCAGCGCGGTTTCGCTTCTTCTCTCGGCGCCTGCAGTTTTGCGCAGCAGCCGCGAGGCCACTAGCCGTTCAGCCGAAGCCGAACTACTCGGCGATGAAGTCGCTGGTGTCGCCGACTAGACGGGTGTTGTCTGCCGGCACCGGCTCAACGGCGGCCAGGGCAACCTCTGCCGCGAACTCCTGCACGTTGTAGAGCTTGCCTGCGCCAGCGCGGCGACCCTCAATTGCACCCGGGTTTGCGCGCTCGAGCAAGGTCGCGGTGATGGTTCCCTCGATCATGTCGCCAGAGACCACCACGAATCCGATGTTGCGTTCGGCCAGGGTTGGAATCAGGTCGCGCAGGGCATCCTCGCCGGCTCGCTTCGATAGCGCCACAGGCACATACTCGGGCATGGTCGGGGTCGTGCGAATGAAGTGGGCCTGGTGGCTGGTGACGAAGACCACTCGGGCGCCGTCGCTCAGGTATGGCAGCGCGGTGGTGAGCAGGTTGATCTGCGAGTCGCGGTTGAGGCGCATGGCGTAGTCCTCGCCCATGCCGGCCTCCATGCCGCCGGATGCGTTCATAACCAGGATGTCGAGTCCGCCGAACGCCGCCTTGGCAGCCTCAAACATCGCGCTCACGCTAGCGGGATCGGTCAGGTCTGCGCCGACCGCAATTGCCTTACCCCCGTTTGCCTCAATGCCTTCGACAATCTTTAGTGCGCGACCTTCTTTGTTGCGAAAGTTGACCACAACGTCTGCGCCAGCGGCAGCAAAGTAGCCGACGGTATCTGCGCCGATGCCGCGCGATGAGCCGGTCACGAGTGCGCGCTTGCCTGCGAGCGAGCCTGGGGCTAGGGGATTGGTCACTTAGAACTCCGAGGGGGCTAGGGCCGCGAGGGCGCGAGTTTGTGCTGCCCCAATTTTACCCGTGATTCGGATAATCGGCCCCAGCGTGGACTGTTCTTCGCCCTCGACCGTCACCCAATCATTTGTCCTTGGAAGATTGGCTCTGGCCCTTCGTGCGATTTCTCTTGGATACAGAAACAGCAATCAACACAATGATCAGTATGGGAACGCCCACCATCACAAAAGGTGCGGCGATCATCATTAAGATAACTAGAGCCTCCATGGCTAGCGCCTGAGTCCCCTACTTGCGCGCAGCAACAACGAGCTTGATCCCGCCCGCCGCGAAGGCGGCCAAAACAGCGGCGCTAGCCGCGATCGCTGCCCAGGTTGTGTTGCCGCTCACGATGAGCAGCGTGCCGACTGCGGCAACTGGTGCGGCAACCTTGACGCATCCTGGTGTGCTAAGCAGCGGCTTGTTTGAGAGTTCGTTTTGTGCCTTTTGAGTCGACATCTTTGTCCCCTTTGAGTCATTGGTTTTGGGCTTATCCCCGCCCAAGAACGACACTACGCCCGCAGCATCCTAGAAAAAAGGGGCTTCAGCGTGTCGCAAAGTCCCCACTAAAGGGGATAGATTGCCTTTAACCCGCAACTTGGGTGACAACCGAAACACACGCGCACCAAACATCGATGGAGATTTAAAGTGGCAAAGGTTCAACGCTCACCAGAACAGCAAATCAAGCGCCTAAAGACCTACAACATCGTGGCGGGTATCGCCCACCTGGGTCAGGCCGTCGGCATGTTCGCAATCATCAACGCCCTCAAGGCTCAGGCAAACTTTCCGGTCACGATTGACTACATGGCCGGCCCTCCGGGTTCGCCGATTCCGGCCGAGCACGTCAAACTCTTTGACGTCAACATGGGCTACGGCCTGATCGGCTTCTTGCTGCTCAGCGCAATCTTTCACTTCTCGGTAATCACCCCGGCGTTCTTCACGCGCTACTCAAAGGGTCTGATGGCCAACCGCAACTACTTCCGCTGGACCGAATACTCGCTCAGCGCCTCGATCATGATCTTCTTGATCGCCCAGCTGACCGGCGTGACCGACTTCAACGCGCTCATTGCGATCTTTGCGCTCAATGCGGCGATGATCATGTTCGGTGCCCTGCAAGAGAAGTACGAGATGCCCGGAACCAAGAAGTTCTTGCCGTTCATCTTTGGTTCGATGGTCGGCATCGTCCCCTGGATCTCCGTCTTCGTCGAGGTTATTCAGCCTGGTTCGACCAACGATGCACAGGCTCCGGGTTTCGTGATCGGCGTCATGGTCTCGATCTTCATCGCCTTCAACACCTTCGCAATCAACCAGTGGCTGCAGTATCGCGCCAAGGGCAAGTGGGCAAGCTACCTGCAAGGCGAGCGTTCGTATATCACGCTCAGCCTGGTGGCTAAGACCGCACTCGCCTGGCAGCTCTTCTCGGGAGTTCTGGCACCGCTTCTAACCGCCAACAATTAGCGCGGGCTAGCAACTATCTCGGGTAGCCTGCTTCAATGAGCGACTTAAACGAAGTGGGCGAACGCGACGGATGGCGATGCTGGCTGTGTGATGCGGCCGTCGACGCCGATGCCTCGGTGAACTCCGACCTCGGCCCGAGCGCAGACTCATACTGGGCTGCCAAGGGCAAGAAGGGCGCGGATGCCGTTGAGCGGCTCGCGCATCGGCAGTGCAACACGATGAAGGGCAAGAAGGCGCCCGTCGTGCCGTGGTCGAAGGATTTGTTCGTAGTTGACCCAGCGCCAATCGTCGAGACGGTCGAACGTCTTGGCCGCAAGGGCGGCAAAGAGGTTGTAGCTCGCTGCCCAGACGAGCGCGATGCCGCCCAGGCGGCGGAGTGGTTGCTCGACCGTCTCTCGCGTTTTGCCCCGGGCCTCAAGTTTTCGGTTGCGGTCACGCCCGGCGGCGGCCAGTTCATGCTGGCCCTGAGGGTTGACTAGCCCAGCAGTGTGATTGCCAGCAGATACA
>JBEGJS010000064.1:0-9242 GCA_041184485.1 Actinomycetota bacterium
GCCCAGATGTTCAGTGTGTTGCGAAGTGCGTTCCAGAAGTGGTCGTCTTGCAGCAGGTTGGTGAAGTTCTCGAGGCCGTTGAATGCCTGATCACCCAGTGGGTCCCACCTGAAGAACGCAATGTAGGTCGAATAGACGATCGGAGCAAGGCCGAAGATCAGGAACATTACGAAGAACGGCGCGGTGAAGAGGTATCCCCACTTGCCGTTAAGCGATGCGATTCCGGTGACGCCCTTTGCCTTCTTGGGCTTCGGGGCTTTGCTTCGCCAGGGCGAAGTCGGAGTTTGAGCTGACATCTAGATAAGCCTTTCGGTGCTAAGCGAGGGTGCCCTTGGGCACCCTCGCTCAACTTTCGAACTAGTTAGAGACAACCTTCTTGAGGTCGGCCATGACCTGGGCCCACGACTTCGCGGAGGTCATCTTCTTGGCGGCAACGCGGCTGAGGCCAGCACCGAATGCGGTGTCGATGGCTCGCTGCAGCTTGCCCTCAAAGATTGGCTTCAACTTGACGATGCCCGATGCGTAGATCTTGCCGACAGGAGCGTTGTTGAAGAACGGATCCTTGTATCCGGTCAACGATGGGTCGGTGTAGAGCTTCGGAGTCGATGGGAAGAGACCGTAGGTCTTGAACATGCGCAGCTGCTGAGCAGGGGCAAGGTACCAGGCCATGAAGTCCCAGGCCTCTTGCTTGTGCTTTGCCGAGGCGGGGATGGTCAACTGGGTTCCACCCTGGTTTCCACCACCGCCAGGCATGTCGGCGATGTCCCACTTGCCCTTGGTGTCAGGTGCCTGAGCCTTGATGTAGTCCATCATCCAGGCCGGTGCCAGGATGGTGGCGAAGGTGCCGTTCGACATACCGGTGTTCCAGTCCGAGCTGAACTGACCGATGCGGGTTCCGATGCCGGCCTGCAGAGCGGTGACCGTGGTGTCCCAGGCCTTCTTGACGGCAGGGTTCTTGTCATAGATCAGCTTGCCGGTGTCGGTGCCGTCGTTCTGGTAGTACTTTGCGGTGCCCTGGTTCAGCATTGCCGCATAGATGGTTCCGGAGTTGTCGATGAAGCCCTTGCCGGCCTTCTTTTCTTTCGCGGTCAACTTGCCGAGGTACTGCTTGCCAACTGCGATGAACTTGTCCCAGGTTGGCCAAAGCTTGCCCACCTTTACTCGGTCGGTTGGCAGGCCGGCCTTCTTGAACAGGTCGGTGCGGTAGGCAACCTCGAGGCCGCCCACGTCGGTTGGAATTCCGATGACGGAGTCGTTGTAGCCCACGCCCTGTGCCCAGCGCCAAGACAGGTAGTCCTTCTTGATGCTGGTCGCGCTGAGGTTAGCGGCGATGTTCGACGAGGCAGGCACCACCGAGGATGCGTTTGCGTTGGCCGAGGAGGTCTTCATCTGGCGAAGGTCCTGGAAGCAGGATGGGTACGAGCGCCAGTAGCCCGAGTATGAAACCTCAACGGCGGCGATGTCTGGGCCGTTGTGCGCGGTGCAGGCGGTCACCATGTTGGTGCCGTTCAGAGGGTCGAGGTCTGACTTCTTGATCTCGAGGGTGATTTCTGGGTGCAGAAGTTTGTACTCCTGAACGAAGTTGCGCTGAATAACGTCACCGAAGGTCCAGATGGTGATGGTTACCGGGTCTGCCGCCTTGGCAGGAGTGACGGTGGCCACGCTCAAGGCGGCCACGGCTGCAACGGCTAGCACTCGAGGTGCAGTCCACTTCTTGGCCATTTATTTAGCTCCTTTAGTAAGGGATGTCAGATTCGGTAATCAAATCTGTCGTTATTGCTTTTTGATAAAGTTTCCGATTTGCGTGAAATCGGTTTCACAAATCCTCAGTAAACTATGAAAGCGGTTTCGCCGCAACACGGCGGTTTGGATTCGGTTGTTTTGTTACCAAAGTGTGATGAAGGTCAGGGCTCGTTTGATGAAGACGGGCAGTTTCAATAATCGAAAGGTGTCAACGATGAATAAGAAAGTCACACGAGCGGCGTCGGTGCTTGCGGCAGTGGCCATTTCGTTTGGCCTAGGCGCGGCAAACATCGCTGTGGTCGCGCCAGCCGCAGCCGCCGCAAAGCCGGTGAGCTACAAGTTGCTGTGGTCCCAGGAGTTCAACACCAAGACCGCCGGAGCGCCAGATTCGAAGATCTGGGGATACGACGTCGGCGTTGGAGTCAACGGCGAGCTCGAGTTCAACAACAATTCAACCAAGAACGTTTTGGTCGACGGCAAGGGTCACCTGCTGATCACAGCCAATCGCATTGCTGATTCGTCGTTCAACCAGGTCGGCACCAGCAAGGCCGACACCGCCATTCTCAAGCGTTGCTCCTATTACTGTCAGTTCACCAGCGGCCGCATCAAGACCGCCGGCAAGGTGGGGTTCAAGTACGGCCGCATGGAGGCGCGAGTTAAGGTGCCAGACGGCCAGGGAACCTGGCCTGCTTTCTGGATGCTTGGGTCTAGCCTGATGGACGGCGACTCGTGGCCAGGCTGCGGCGAGATCGACATTCTCGAAACCCGCGGCAGCATGACCAATGCGGCCTTCGGCACGATCCACGGGCCCGGCTATTCGGGAGGCCAGGGCAAGGGTTCGGTTTACGACAACGTCAAGAGCCTCTCTGCCGGCTACCACACCGTGGCCATCGAGTGGTTCCCGAACGTCATCAAGTTCTACGTCGACAACAACAACTACTTCACCGTTAGCTCGAGGGATGTCGCCCCGAACGAGTGGGTTTACAACAAGGAGTTCTTCCTCATTGTGAATCTCGCGATGGGTGGCGAGTTCACCGGTGACATCGACCCAACCATCATGCAGAAGCAGTTCGCCCTTGACTACATCCGCTACTACGCGATCAACGGCGTCGGCAAGGTTTACGTACACAAATAAGAGGAATGCAGAAAAGGGGACCCGACGGGGTCCCCTTTCTTGCGCTCGAAACTACTGAGGCCTTGACTCGCCTACGCCATCAAGCGAGTAATGCCGAATGAAGTCGATCTTGTATTCGGCATGCTGCAGCGTCGGCTCGATTGGCCCGGTGAAGTGGCCACCCATGGCCAGATTGACGATCAAATAGAAGTCGTGATCAAAAACCCACTCGTTCGGGGCCAGGTCATCCTCGCTTAGGGTTTGAAAAAGGTGGCCGTCGTAGTACCACTTGATTTCGCCGGGCAACCAGTCGATGCCGTAGGTGTGAAAGTCATCGTCGTTAGGCACCGGCGCTTCGAAGATGAGCCCTCGTCCTGTCTCGCCCGAGTAGCCGGGGCCGTGCAGGGTTCCATAGACAGCGTGCTGACGGTCGCCGCGCCCCTCAAAGATGTCAATCTCGCCACACTGCGGCCATGGCACGGTGCGAATGTCGGTGCCTAGCATCCAGAAGGCCGGCCAGGTGCCACTGCCCGAGGGGGCCTTGATTCGAGCCTCGATGCGACCATATGAAAAGTGAAGCCTATCTAGGGTCGTGAGCTTGGCGCTGGTCCACTCGGCGGGTCCGCCGTAGTAAGCCTCGCGCGCGGCAGCTACCGGATCGTTCGCTGGGTCGGTGCGGTCGGCGCTGATCACAAGGTTGCCCGAGCCGTCGGTATGCGCGGCCTCGAGATACCACTCGCGCTCGCTGTTTCCCCAGCCTGGGATTCCCGCGGCGACA
The DNA here is from genome assembly GCA_041184485.1 of Actinomycetota bacterium. Classification (GTDB taxonomy): domain Bacteria; phylum Actinomycetota; class Actinomycetes; order Actinomycetales; family Microbacteriaceae; genus Rhodoluna. Next base: position 3,636 of record JBEGJS010000064.1, read on the forward strand.
CCGTCGCCGATGTCGTGGCCGAAGACCGAGGGGTCGGGGCTCTGCCCGGCGGGGCCGTCAAAATCAGTAGACCATAGAAGTTCGAGCCGTGGTTTCTGGTAGTCAGACCCAGGCGCTGTTGCGTTCACTTAGTTCTCCCTTGCGATAGCTCGATTGGCGTCAGCCTAGCGAGATACGATAACGTTTTGGTAAAGAAAGCGGTTTCACCATTTCGACGCAAAACTAGCATGCGTAGCATTTGAAGCGTGAAATCGGTTTCACCATTCTATGGTGAAGCGGGTTTCTAGGGACTCGATTTCCTTTCGAATCTGAGATGAGCCCCAGGACGCCATCGCACAGTGTCATCCTGGGGCCTCATTTCGGATCGAAGAATCGGGTTCGCCACATGGCCCTCGCCGGCCGACAGAAAGAAGCAGACCGATGATTGAGAACTTCCCCCAGGGATTCAAGTGGGGCGCAGCCACTTCGAGCTATCAGATCGAAGGCGCAGCCTACGAAGACGGTCGTGGCCCCAGCATCTGGGACACGTTTTGCGCAACCGACGGCAAGGTCGTAAACGGCGACAACGGCGACGTCGCATGCGACCACTATCACCGCTTCAACGAAGACATCCAGATCATGAAAGATCTAGGACTCCAGACCTACCGTTTCTCAATCGCGTGGCCGCGTCTGTTTCCTAAGGGAGACAAGGTTCGCGAGGAGCGCGGATTCGACTTCTATAACCGACTGATCAACGCACTGCTCGAAGCAGGCATCGAACCAGTCGCCACTATCTATCACTGGGATCTGCCACAGCCACTTCAAGACAACGGCGGCTGGGCTAATCGCGACATCGTCGACGCCTTCAGCCACTACGCCGCGGCTTGCGTCGAGGCCTTTGGCGACCGCGTAAAGAACTTCATCACGCTCAACGAGCCATGGTGCACGAGCTGGCTTGGATACGCGGTTGGCGTGCACGCGCCGGGCGTGAAAGACACCGATCAGGCAATCGCTGCCGCTCACCACACGGCACTTGCGCACGGCGTTGCCGCTCGGGCGATGCGCGCGAAGCGCGCCGACATCCGCGTTGGTATTGCGCTCAACATGACCAACTACCGTGTTGCCGCTGGCAGCAACGAGGATGTCCACGAGCTAGCCGGGTTGATGGATTCGAACATCAACCGCTGGTGGCTCGACGCCATCGTGCACGGTCGCTACCCCCAAAACCTTGTCGACTCCTATGGCCCAAAGCTCGCCTCGGTGTTGAAGGCCGGCGACCTAGACCTGCTCAAGGTTGACACCGATTTCGTTGGCATCAACTACTACAGCGACTCCTTTCTGGCGAACCCTCGTCCAGACGACAAGCCGATCAGCGAAGGCGGGTTGTTTCCGTTCCCGCAGCGCGCTGACGGCACGCCGCCGGAGCCATACACTGCTATGGGTTGGCCAATCACCCCGATTGGTCTCGGCGACCTCGTGATTCGCGTATCGCAAGACTGGCCAGAAATCACCGACCTAACCATCACCGAAAACGGCGTTGCCTTTGACGACACCGTTAGCGAAGATGGCCTCGTGCACGATGCAAACCGCGTCGCCTATTTGAAGGCGCACCTCGAGTCTCTAGGTCGCGGAATCGCAGCCGGTGCTCCGGTTTCGGCATACTTCGCCTGGTCGCTCATGGATAACTTCGAGTGGGCCGAAGGCTATGCAAAGCGGTTCGGAATCGTCTACGTCGACTTTGTTACGCTGCAACGCATTCCGAAAGATAGCGCGAAAGAGTACGGTGCTATCATTTCATTTCATGCGGAGACCAACCGCGTAAAGCAGTAGGTAGGGGATTTGGTGGCACCACAGGCTAAACCACGCGCGACCTACTCCGAAATTGCCAAGGCTGCCGGAGTCTCAGAAGCCACCGTTTCACGCGTCCTAAACGGCGACCCTCGAGTAAATCCCGACCGAGTGGCGGCAGTTCAAAAGGTCGTCGAAGAGCTCGGCTACAAGCGCCACCGTGCGGCAGCCGCCCTGGCATCCGGGCGAAGCAACCTAATTGCGATCGTCATCGATGACGACCTATCGGTATTCTCCGACCCGTTCTGGGCCACCATTTCATCCGGCGTAAGCAGGGTGCTGATGCAAAACGAGTTGCAGACCCTACTTCTAGTGGCATCGGTCGATTCCGTGGATGGGCCGGTGGCTCACTACCTTCAGGGTGGCGAAGTCGACGGCGCAATTTTCTTTCAGCTACACAAAGAAACCCTCGTCAAACGCCTCGCCAAGCAGGGCATGCCCGTGGTGATCTCTGGAACCCCGCACGGTTCGTCAGACTTCGTGTACGTAGACAGCGACAACTTTGGCGGTGCGCTGCAGGCAACCAAGCACCTGATGGCTCAGGGTTGCAAGCGCGTTGCGACAATCACCGGCGACACGGTGGCGACCGCCGGAAACCAGCGCCTGGAGGGCTTTCTGCAGGCCTATCGCGAGCGCGGCACCGTGGCCAACAAGAACCTCATCGCCCACGGCGACTATTCGTTTGAGAGCGGCAAGGAGCAGATGAGAATCCTGCTCGAGCGCGATTTGGGCGTGGATGGCATCTTTGCCGCCAACGACCTCATGGCCATCGGAGCTATCGCGGCGATCGAAGAGTCGGGTTTGTCGGTGCCGAACGACATCAAGGTAGTTGGCTTCGATGACTCGATCATGGCTCAGACCTCGCGCCCTTCGATCACCTCGGTTCGCCAGGATATCGTGCGCCTCGGCGAGACTCTCGGCGAACTGATGATTCGCAAGCTCGCGGGCGAAGAAATTGAGCCGGTCATTCTGCCGACTGAGCTAGTCATTCGCGAGTCGGCCTAGCCGCTATCAGCCCAGCGGCTCATCCTGGCGCCGTTATGTTCGTATAACGATTCGATTAACCCCTATGAAATCGGTTTCACGAAAGCGCTTTATCGGCTAGTTTTTGCTTAGGACGTGTGTGCGCACTCCGCGGAAACTGGGTTCAGTCACGCCTGCGCAAGATTGACCTCGGTTATCCACTCAACTGAATGATCCTGAGAGGAACAACCGACTCATGAAGAACAAAGCTCTAAGCGGCTCACTTCGCTGGTTGACCGCGGTAGCCATGGCCACCGCCGGCCTATCCGCGACAGCCATCACCCCTGCGCACGCAGACGCTGCGCCAGCCAACTACACGCTCAGTGCCGAGCTAAAAGACCTGTCGTCGAACGCCATGGATGGCGCCGCCTGGTGGAATGACCCGGCTGGCACCAACTACATCAAGTACGCCGACTGCGACGCCACCACCAGCTACACCTGGCGTGCAACCGATGCCAATGGTGACCCAATCGCAAACCACGCGGTCAACCTGTTCTTCGGTGCTTACGGCGGCGAGAACGCTCACGTCTCGGTCGGCGGCGTCGATGTCACCCCAGCAGCTGGCAACAGCAACGCAACCGCGGCAACCACCTCGGATGCCGACGGCTACTTCACCTTTGCGGTAACCAACACCGACACCAGTGGCTGCGAGGCTCGTCCTGCGAGCAACCTGCCTTGGGAGGCAGGCCGCGGCGCTGACCTGAAGGCCAACTTCCACCCAACCATGGGAATTGCCGGTGAGCGTTATGAGGGCGTCTGGGCACACTACGTTGCTCAAGAGGTCGTTGTTCCGCCAGCGGGCTACAACTCGATCAGACTGACGAGCCCTGCCCTAGATGCAACTAACTCGGTGAACCACCAGGCCGACGCTGACTTCTGGGTCAGCCAGGGTTGGTACCACGCCGGTGCTCGTGCGATGCGCTACTACGCACCTGTCGGCAAGAACCTGCACCTCACCTACAAGGCAACCGACGCTGACGGTCACGCGATCGCCAACGCCACAGTCACCCTGTTGGTCGACAAGCAGTACTCGGGTTCAAACGCCACCATGTCTTGCGGCGAGAACACCACATCGGGTGGAGAAATGGCTTGCGTTGGCACCACTGACGCAAACGGAAACGTTTCGTTCGATGTGGCTAACGGCAACACCGCCGCTCAGGCCGAGGCATTCCCTGCAGACGTCACCGCCGACCAGGCTGGCGACCGTCTCTACAGCCAGATTGCTGCAATCATGGCTGGTCAGGGCGCAGAGGCCGTTGACGTTGTCGACTTCGATTTCGTTCGCGGAACCGGCTACAACGTAATCACCCTCACCAGCCCAATGGTTGACGACAGCCACTCGGTTAACCACCAGGGCGACGCTGACTTCTGGGTCAGCCAGGGCTGGTACCACACAGGTGTGACTTTCTACCGTCACTACCTGGTCGTGGGCAAGACCTACAAGCTCACCTACCACGTTGTGGGCAAGGGTGGAGACCCACTTGCTGACACCCCTGTTCAGCTGCTCTTCAACAAGCAGTACTCGGGTTCGAACGCTCACATGAAGTGTGGATCACACCACTCGACTGGTGACGAAGCAAGCTGCACCCGCTCGACCGATGCAAACGGAAACGTATCGTTCTGGTTGACTAACCTGAACACGCGTGCCGAGGGCGAGCCACAGCCAGCATCACGCACCGAGGGCGGTCTGACCGAAGGACGTCTCTACAGCCAGGTCACCGCAGTGGTTGAGGGTCAGGGCAAAGAAGCAATCGCAATGGTTGACTTCGACTTCTTCACCCCAACCGCCAAGGCAGCTGCCCCAGTCCGTGTTTCGGCATGGAAGCAGGGTCAGGGTGTCAAGATCGGTGTCGCAAACGCCCAGAACAAGGATGTTTCGATTCGCGTCGGAAACCTCTCGTGGGTTCGCCACAGCACCAAGGTGAACTCCAAGCTCTACGTACTGCCTAGCAGCAACTCGGGCCCACTAAGTGTGGTCGTCACGGTTGCCGGTCAGACCTATACGATCGGGCTCAACTAGTCACAGATAGCCGACGGGCCTAGCCCGATTGGCAATGAGGGTGGCACTCTTCGGGGTGCCACCCTCATTCTGCATATAAGAAGTAACGTCCCGGGTTGTTCACTTTTTGCGCGCAAAAGTTCACCGTCCGTAAACCTTCGCAATACCTGGTTGTTTACCTGGCAAACGAACCTAGAGGTGTCTCATCCAAGAGGCCAACCATCTAGGAGATCATTCAATGAGCAAGAAGTTCATTACCGCTGTGGCAACCGCCGCAGTCATTTCGTCTGTAGCCTTCTCTGGCCCAGCAGCTTTCGCCAAGTCCACCATCAGCGAGACCGGATCGACCTTCGCTAAGGGAATCCTGACCGCTTGCGCCGCCGCCTACACCACCGACACCGTGAACGTTGACCCAGCCGCTGGCGGTTCGGGCGCAGGACGCACCGCTTTCAAGAACGACTCGGTTGACTTCGCAGCAAGCGACACCGCAACCTCGTCGAACATCTCGGGAGCCATCGGCTCCAAGGGTCTAGTGGTCGCGCCTATCGTTGGTGGACCAGTTGCCATTCCGTTCAACCTCAAGGGCAAGAACGACGCCGCCATCACCAACCTTCAGTTGGACGCGGCTACCCTGACTGGCATTTTCACCGGCGACATCACCAAGTGGAACGACTCGGCCATTCAGGCGATCAACCCATCGGTGAAGGCCAACCTGCCAACCACCACCATCACCGTCGCTTACCGCGGTTCGAGCTCGG